>CALXVX010000040.1 GCA_944392215.1 uncultured Alphaproteobacteria bacterium
GTACCAATCTCACCGGCGATATTCCGGCTTTGCCAGACAGCTTGACTGATGGAACTGAGATGTTTTATAATTGCAGCGGCTTAAACGGCAAAATAACCAGCTTTGGCAACTCATTGACCAATGGACGCCGGATGTTTTATGAATGTACCAATCTCACCGGCGATATTCCGGCTTTGCCAGACAGCTTGACTGATGGGTATTATATGTTCTATAACTGCACCAGCTTAAACGGCAAAATAACCAGTTTAGGAAACAGCTTGACTGATGGAAGATCTATGTTCTCTCGCTGCAGCGGCCTCACCGGCGATATTCCGGAATTGCCGGCTGGATTGACCAATGGCTCTAGTATGTTCTCTGGTTGCAGCGGCCTCACCGGCGATATTCCGGAATTGCCGGCTGGATTGACCGATGGCTCCTTTATGTTTTCTGGTTGCAAAGGCCTCACCGGCGATATTCCGGCTTTGCCAGACAGCTTGACTAAAGGATATCGAATGTTTTATAATTGCAGCGGCTTAAACGGCAAAATAACCAGCTTTGGCAACTCACTAACCAATGGATATGCTATGTTTTCTGGCTGCAGCGGCCTCACCGGCAGTATTCCAGAATTACCAAGCAACTTGAATGACGGAGAAGATATGTTCTATAAATGCTCCAGCCTCACTGGCAACATTCCTGCTCTGCCTGATAGCCTATTTAGTGGACAGTCAATGTTCAGGGAATGCTCCAGCCTCACTGGCAACATTCCAGCCTTGCCAACAAAATTAACAATTGGGCGGAGCATGTTCGAAAACTGCACTGGTCTCTCTGGTCAAGCGCCAGCAAGACCGAGCACGACAACATCATACAGAGACATCTTCGCAGGCACCCAAGTTACCAATGATGGCTCTTGGCCATCAGATGCTTGGTAAAAGACTTTTCCAATAAGCCGCAAAACACCGCCTTTCACAAGGCGGTGTTTTGTTCTTATCTCAAAAGCTAGCGCTCGAGTTTTTTGTAGCGGATACGGTGCGGTTTGGCAGCCTCCTCACCCAAACGGCGAACTTTGTCTTTTTCATATTCTTCAAAGTTGCCCTCAAACCACTCAACATGTCCGTCATCTTCATAAGCCAAAATATGGGTGGCCAAGCGGTCCAAAAACCAACGGTCGTGCGATGTCACCAGCACACAGCCTGGATAGTTCATGATTCCTTCCTCAAGCGAGCGGAGAGTATCAACATCCAAGTCATTAGTCGGCTCATCAAGCAAAATGACATTAGCACCTTTTTTAAGCATTTTTGCCAAATGCACACGGTTTCTCTCACCACCTGAGAGCTGTCCGACCTTTTTCTGCTGGTCGCCGCCCTTGGAGTTAAACTGCCCCACATAAGCACGAGACGGAACCTCTTTTTTGCCAAGTTGAATCATATCCAATCCGTCAGAAATTTCTTCCCATACGTTCTTGTTGGGATCAAGCTCATCTCTGGTTTGGTCGACATATCCAAGGTCCACGGTCTCGCCTAGGCGGATTTCACCGGAGTCTGGTTTTTCCTGCCCGGTAATCATCTTAAACAGCGTAGTCTTGCCGGCACCGTTAGGGCCGATAATGCCAACAATCGCACCCTTGGGAATTTTGAAAGACAAATCATCAATCAAAACCCTGTCGCCAAAAGATTTGCTGATATGGTTAGCCTCAATCACCAAATCCCCCAAACGCTCGGTCATCGGGATTGTAATATTGGCGGTTGTAATTTTATCTTTAGTAGACTGAGCCAGTAATTCATCATAAGCATTAATACGAGCCTTAGACTTTGCCTGTCTGGCTTTGGGATTTTTCTGAATCCACTCAAGCTCATTGGCCAAAATCTTTTGTCTGGCATTTTCTTCTCTGGCCTCTTGCTCAAGACGTTTTTGTTTTTGCTCCAACCAAGAAGAATAGTTGCCCTCATAGGGGATTCCTTGTCCGCGGTCAAGCTCCAAAATCCACCCTGTTACATTATCCAAGAAATAGCGATCGTGAGTAACCATAACCACGGTACCTTTATAATCCTTAAGGTGATTTTCAAGCCAAGCAACCGATTCGGCATCCAAGTGGTTGGTGGGTTCATCCAAAAGCAGCATATCCGGCTTTGAGAGTAGTAGGCGGCAGAGAGCCACACGGCGCTTCTCACCACCTGAGAGCTTGGTAACATCCGCATCAGCCGGCGGACAGCGCAAAGCATCCATGGCAATTTCAATCGTGCGCTCCAAATCCCAACCGTTGCAGGCATCTATTTTTTCTTGCAGTTCGGCTTGCTCATTAATCAGGTTGTTCATTTCCTCATCGGTCATTTCCTCGCCAAAACGCATGGAAACTTCCTCAAACCTTTTGAGCAAATCTCTGGTTTCTGCCAAACCATCCATGATGTTTTCCATCACGTTTTTGCTTGGGTCGAGTTGTGGCTCTTGCTCCAAGTAACCAACCTTAATGCCGTCTGCGGCCCAGGCCTCACCGTTAAAATCCTTATCCACCCCGGCCATAATCTTAAGCAAAGTAGACTTACCGGCACCGTTCACACCCAAGACACCGATTTTTGCTCCCGGCAGGAAGGAAAGCGTAATTCCCTTAAAAAGCTCTTTCCCGCCCGGAAAGACCTTGGTTAAATTTTGCATGACAAACACATACTGAACTGCAGCCATTTTCATCTCCCAAAAATTATCAGATTGGCTTTGACTATACAGGTTAAAAAACAAAAAGCAACTTTTTAATTGCGGCGGCGGCTGATTCGGCCGATTGTCGGCGGCGGCAATTCAGCCCCGTTAGCCTGCGCAATTGCGTCATCTTGAACTTTCACTTCCGTAATGGTGGCTTGAGAGCCGTTATAAATAGCTTTGGCCGCCTCACGATCTTTGTTGTTCTTATAAATATAGCGGGCATCATAGGGCTTGCGGGGAGTAAGTATTTGCCCATCAGGCATTTTAATGGTTCCATCTGCATAGAGCACCGCCTTAAAAATTTCTTGCCTGTCAAAACGGCGGTTGATTTCCGCACACTCAAAAAAGCCGTCTAATTCTTTAGAGATATAGGCATTGGCTTTTTCCTCGGAATAAGCATAGATAGCGTCATTTTGGAGCTTGTCAGACGGAGACTTGGTGAGCAATATTGCTCTGGCCAACATCTCAAACGTATCATATTTTGAAGACCCGCAAGCCAACCCCTGCCCGGCAATTGCCCCCAGAGCGCGCACTTCCTCAATATAAGGCATTTGGGCATTGGCAAAAGCAACCGGCCACCAACAAAAAAGAGCAAGCAAGCACCATTTTTTCATCTGATATCTCCCGTTAAACTTTGCTCATTATATAAGATTTATCCCAAAAATCAAAAGCTATTCTCATTTTTTTAATAAAGAATCTAAAAATTAAGTTGACAAAGCTGCTTATTTGTCATAAGTTGCGGATAACTTTTGACAGGTAAGGATAGAGAAATGAAAATTTACAGCTCTTTAAAAAGCAAAAAAGTACGTGACAAGGACTGCAAAGTTGTCCGCCGCAAAGGTCGCGTTTATGTCATCAACAAAAAGAACCCTAAGTTAAAAGCACGTCAGGGCTAATTTGTTGTTTAGCTTTTATGGTTTTTGAAAAACCCGCTGTTTTCAGGCGGGTTTTTTAGTGTTTTAAAAACGCAACAGGCTCCGATTGATTTCCAACCGAAGCCTGGCTTTTTTTTAATTTCACAACATATTTGCCAACGAGGCAAACGGTGTATTATGTGTCGGCCCATCGTTCTGATAGACCTTCTTCATAAGTTCGGGATACTTTTCCTTGATGAGCGCAAGAGTCTCGTCACGAAGCAACATCCCATCGGCATATAAAACAAACGCCTCTTGAGAAAACTCAAGAAGAGCTATCTCCTCTTCCCCATCAAGAACAAGATTCGGAGCAGCTCTTTCCAGAGCGTCCTCGTTCTCCTGCTCGATCAACCACATAAACAGTGGTTTAGAGAGCTGCCATCCGGCCTCGCAATAAAGGCGGATAAGCTCTTTCTTGCCTGGAGACATAAGCACTTCATCATCAGTAAGCGGATATTTCACCACATACTGCTTCTGAAGTTCCAAAAACTCCGGGTCATCAGAAGTGAGAAATGCCCATTCAACATCTTTTTTCAATCGCCCTCTGGCAATTTTTTCAGCCAGAATGGCTTTATCAAAATTTTCCATAATTGTATTAATTAAAAAGATTTTTCAATGAAACCACCATACCATATTTTGCATAGTGGGTCAACCACAAATTAGACAAATTTTTCAATAAATTTAGCGCGCAGTTTGAACTCTGCGCGCATAAACTTCATATCCGTTATCAATAAAGAACTATTTGATATATACCGTATGCAGCATATTGGTCCGCCCTTTGACATTAAGCGGAAACCCTGCGGTGATAATGATATGGTCGCCCGACTTGGCATACCCATTCTCAACCGCGGCCTTAACAGCCGAGTCCTCAACATGCTCGAAGCTCTTAAAGCTCTTTTTGTTGACAAACGGCCGAACTCCCCAAACCAAAACCAATCGGCGCGCCACCGCAATATCGGGCGTCAAAGCCAAAACCGGCAGATAGGGGCGCTCTCTGGCGGTCAAAAAGGTTGTAAGCCCAGATGTTGTGTAGCTGACAATGGCCTTAACATTTTTCAAAATACAAGAAAGCTCACTGGCAGCAAAAGTAATGGCGTCAGCCTCACCGCTGTTGCATGGACGGCGACGAGAAGCTTGCGTGAGTTCAAAGAACAAAGGATCCCCTTCTACCTGACGAACAATTTTGTGCATCATCTGCACCGCCTCGGTCGGATATTTTCCGGCCGCAGTTTCAGCTGAAAGCATAACCGTATCGGCGCCGTCATAAACAGCCGTAGCCACATCAGAGACTTCGGCCCTGGTAGGGGTAGGATTATTAATCATGGATTCGAGCATTTGGGTGGCAACAATCACCGGTCTAGCATATTTGCGGCAAGCAGCAACGATTCTCTTTTGCAAAACCGGAACATTCTGGATGGGGCATTCAACACCCAAATCGCCGCGTGCCACCATAATAGCATCAGATTCTTGAATAATGGCATCCAAGTCATCAATCGCGCTTGGTTTCTCAAGTTTAGAGATAACCCAGGCTTTTCCGCCGATGAGTTTTTTGGCCTCGCGCACATCTTCAGCTCTTTGCACAAAAGACAAGCCAATCCAATCAACTCCGAGCTTCAAAGCAAAAGCCAAATCCTCACGGTCTTTCTCGGTAATGGCAGAAATATTGAGCTGAGTATTTGGCAGATTAACACCCTTGTGGCTGGAGATATAGCCGCCGACTTTAACTTTTGTCACCGCCTGCTTTTTATCACAGCTCTTAACATTCAAAACAATATAGCCGTCATTAACCAGCAAATCATCACCTGGTTTCAAGGCCTCAAAAATCTCCTTATGCGGCAGGCAAACACGCTTGTCATCGCCTGGCTCCGGATTCATATCCAAAGTAAAAGTTTGGCCTTCTTTGAGCAGAACCTTATCTTCTTTGAATGTACCCACACGCAATTTCGGTCCTTGCAAATCTGCCAAGATAGAAATAAAGCGCCCTTTTTCTTTTTCCAACTGACGAATAATTTTTACGCGCTGTTTGTGCTCGGCATGGGTGCCGTGGCTAAAGTTAACGCGGAAAGCATCAGCTCCTGCGTCTATCAATTTTTCTAGCTGTTCACGGGTGGCAGAAGACGGGCCGATAGTGGCCAAAATTTTAGTGTGTGTATCTGTAGGCATATAAATTCTCCTCACATAAAAGATAGCACCAATGTATATCACAATAAGTTAACAAGCTATTATTTTTAATTAGGTGATGCACAAAAAATTATCACTTGTCAAACAGATTCAAATTTGCTAGCTTCCATAACAATATAGTTACCAAAAAAGGAGATTAAAATGAGTGAAGAAAACAACCCTGAAGTCGGCGGCATTGCCGTAGATCGCTTGCGTTCTTTGGTTGAAAGAATTGAGCATTTAGAAGAAGAAAAAGCAGCCATTGCCTCAGACATCAGAGATATTTTTGCCGAGGCCAAGTCGGCAGGTTTTGATGTTAAGATTATGCGCGCTGTCATCAAACTGCGCAAGATGAACGCCGCCGACCGCGACGAGCAAGAATTATTACTTGAAACTTATCGAAAAGCACTTGATATTTAAAAATAAAGCCCCTTTTGCAAGGGGCTTTATTTATAACTGCAATACGATTCCCAACACTGCGGAAATGCAAAGATAAAAGATTGGGCTTTTTTTCCAAAAATGGATTGAGGCCAAGAGGATAGCAAACACCATTCCTGAGAGCAAGTCTGCCAAAGACAACTTGGCAATCTGCAATCCGGCAAATAAGATAAGCGCCAACACGGCCGGACGTATTCCCGAAAGCACGGTCTGAACTCTGCTGTTGCACTGATATTTATTCATCAGTTTTGCCACCAAAATAATGACAATAACCGAAGGCGTCACCAACCCCAAAGTAGCAATAATCGCCCCCAAAAGACCGGCACTGTTATAGCCTGCATAAGTTGCCATATTCACGCCTAATGGCCCTGGAGTCGATTCGGCAATAGCAATCATATCTGCCAATTCTTTGGCAGAAAACCAACCATATGTGGCAGACAAATCGAACAAGAAAGGCACGGTCACCAACCCGCCGCCAATTGCAAACAAACCGACTTTGAAAAATTCATAAAACAAAAGCAGGTATATCATTTTTTCTTATACCTCCGAATCTCACCCATACCAAGAGCAAACAAGGCTGCGAGCACCACAATCCAAACCGCGCTTAGATTAAAGACCCCAAGCAAGACTAGGGCGCCGACAAATATGACCATACTTTGGTAGCCGCTAACATTTTTCTTCCAAAGTCCATAGACAATATCGGCAATCAAAGCCACTACACAAATTCTAATCCCGGCAAAAGCATAGGCCACATAGCGGTTATGCATAAAGCGAGAAAGCACCGCGGCAATCAAACAAATAATGATAAGCGAAGGCAAAATTATACCCAATGTGGCAAAAACAGCACCCCAAACACCCTTTTGCCGATACCCGATAAATGTAGCCACATTAACGGCAATAATCCCCGGCGTGCATTGGCCGATAGAATATAAATCCAAGAGTTCTTCCTCGCTCAAAAATCGGCGCCTGATAACAACCTCATCTCGCAAAAGCGGCAGCATAGCATAGCCTCCACCAAACGTAAACAAGCCGATTTTAAAAAACAGCATTAATAAATCGATTAAATCTCGCATAATTTTCCATTTTTGATTGTTAAATCTTTTAAGCGTGACTATATTTAATTTAGTTTTATATATAGTTAAAATTGAGTAGCGAAAATGATAATTGCCACCTTAAAAGAAACCACCCCCGGGGAGCAAAGAGTTGCCGCCACCCCAGAAACCGTCAAAAAATATACAGACCTAGGCTTTAAGGTCAGAGTCGAAACCAATGCCGGACTTGCGGCCGGTTTTGATGATGAAAGTTATCTATCCGCCGGTGCGGAAATAGCCAAAACACCGGAGCAAACCGTTAAGAGTGCAGATATCATCATCAAAATTCATGCACCTTTAGTTTCGGAAGACGGATTGTTTAGCCAAGGACAAACAATCATTGCCAATTTTGATGCCTTATCACAAAAAGAGCGGATTAAAACCATTGCCGCCCTTGGGGTTAATGCCTTTGCCTTAGAACTTTTGCCGCGCATTTCCCGCGCCCAAAGCATGGATATTTTATCTTCCCAAAGCAATTTAGCCGGCTACAAAGCAGTTATAGAGGCATTCAACCTTTTGCCCAAAGCCGCCCCGCTACTGATGACTGCGGCAGGGACCAATGCCCCGGCCAGAGTTTTGGTTTTAGGTGCCGGCGTGGCCGGTCTGCAAGCCATTGCCACCGCCAAAAGATTAGGCGCCGTTGTCTATGCCTCAGACGTGAGAATAGCGGCCAAAGAACAAGTTGAATCTCTAGGAGCCAAGTTTGTGGAGGTTGCCGCGGATGAAGATATGGAAACTAACGGCGGCTACGCCAAAGAAGCCTCAAAAGACTACCTCAAACGCCAAAAAGAGGCCCTAACCGAGAGGCTAAAGCAAACAGACATTGCCATCACCACCGCGCTTATCCCCGGCAAACCGGCACCAAAATTAATTGATGCGAAGATGCTAAAGCAAATGCCCAAAGGCTCGGTTGTGGTTGATATGGCGGCAAATTCCGGCGGCAACGTTGAGGGTAGCAAAAAAGATTCCCTCATTGATATTGAGGGGATCAAGGTTTTGGGAAATAGTAACTTGGCCTCAAGCATACCCTATTCTGCCAGCCAGCTGTTTGCCCAAAACATTTTTAATTTTTTGAATGCGCAATATGATAAAGAGAAAAAAGAATTAAAATTTAATTTTGATGATGACCTGGTATCTCAAACCTGCATTTGCCGCAATGGTCAATATTTGTTGGAGGATAGAAAATAATGGAAATTTGGATGCTTTTAACCATATTGGTCTTGGCGTGCTTTATCGGTTATTTTGTGGTTTGGGGTGTCACCCCGGCGCTTCACTCCCCGCTGATGAGCGTCTCCAATGCCATCTCCGGCATTGTTGTCATCGGTGCTTTGGTTACGGCAGGAGTGGCTGAGGCAAGTACGGCAAAAATTTTGGGTTTAGTTGCGGTATTTTTGGCTTCCGTCAATATTTTCGGCGGTTTTGCCGTTTCTCACCGCATGCTCTTGATGTTTAAGAAAAAGGAGAAAAAATAATGTCTTGGTTGCTTCCTTTATCTTATATTTTATCGGGCAGTTTGTTTATATTTTCCATCCGCGGTCTAGCCTCACCCAAAACTGCCAGAGGCGGAAACCTGCTTGGCATGCTGGGCATGATATTAGCTATTGCCGCCACCATGTTTTCTCCCCTAGTGAGTGATTGGCTGTTGCCTTTTGGCGTTATCTTGTTGGGCGGCATGGTTGGAACTTATAGTGCCTTAAAAGTCAAAATGACTTCTTTGCCGCAAATGGTGGCAGCCTTCAACGGCCTGGGCGGTTTGTCATCGGTGTTTGTTGCTTTGGCAGAGATTATCTCCGGCTCAAGGGCTTATTTAGACAATAGCATCGGATTGATTATCGGTGCCGTTGCTTTCTCCGGCTCCATGGTTGCTTTTGCCAAACTGCAAGGGCTAATATCCGCCAAGGCTCTGGTATTTAAGGGGCAACAAGTCTTAAATCTAGTCTTGGCCGTTGCCATGTTTGGCTTGTGCGGATACTTCATTTGGAGTGGAGATTTAGAAATTTTCTATTATCTGGCCGCACTGACAATTTTGCTTGGTGTCCTTTTGATCTTGCCCATCGGCGGAGCAGATATGCCGGTTGTCATCTCCATTCTCAATGCCTATTCCGGCTGGGCAGCGGTAGGCATTGGCTTTTCGCTTAACAATGTCTTGTTGATTATTGTCGGTGCTATTGTCGGTGCCAGCGGTGCGATCTTATCTTATATCATGGTGAAAGCCATGAACCGCTCTTTGTTGAGCGTAATGCTTGGCGGATTCGGGGCAGAAAAACAGGGTAGCACATCTGCGCACGGGCAAGATAAAACCGCTCGCTCGGGTAATCCGCAAGATGCCGCTTTCATTATGGAAAACGCCAATAAGGTCATAATTGTTCCCGGCTATGGCATGGCCGTTGCTCAGGCCCAGCATATCTTAAAAGAGATGGCCGATGACTTGCACAAACTCTATGGTGTAGAGGTTAAATTTGCCATTCACCCCGTTGCCGGCCGCATGCCGGGCCACATGAATGTTTTGCTGGCGGAGGCAAATGTTCCATATGAAGATGTTTTTGAGCTAGAAGAGATAAACCGCGAATTTGCCACCGCTGATGTTGTTTATGTCATTGGCGCCAACGATGTCACCAACCCTTTGGCCAAAACCGACCCTGGTTCTCCCATTTATGGCATGCCGGTTCTAGATGTTGAAAAAGCCAAGACCGTGTTTTTTGTAAAACGCTCTTTAAATAGCGGCTATTCCGGAGTTGAAAACCCGCTGTTCTTTGCCGAAAACACCATCATGCTCTATGGCGATGCCAAAAAGGTAACCGAGGAGATTGTCGCCGCCCTGGAACAAAATAAATGAGAAAAAGGACTTTTATCTCCCCGCTGGGGCCAATAAGCCTCACAGAAGAAGACGGATTTTTAACCGGCGTCAGCTTTTGCGCCGCCAAAGCGGAGGCGGCAGAAGATAGTCCTTTGCTGGCGGAAGCAGAACACCAATTGACAGAATATTTTTTAGGCCTCCGCCAAAATTTTGATTTACCATTAAGCCCCAAGGGAACAGCCTTTCAACAAAAAGTTTGGCAGGCATTATTGCAGATTCCCTATGGCAAAACCGCAAGCTATAAAGAGATTGCCTGCAAAATCGGCAATAAAAAAGCTTGCCGCGCCGTAGGTCTAGCCAACCACAACAACCCCATTGGCATCATCATTCCCTGCCACCGAGTTGTGGGCACAAACGGCAACCTCACCGGATATGCCGGCGGGCTCGAGAAAAAACAAAAATTACTGGAGCTTGAACAAAGAGTTATTTCAAACCAAAAGGCTTAACCACTCTCTCAAGCACACCTTGAGTTTTAGAAATTGTCACCCCATAATTGGTAATCGGCACGCCTCTGCGCACACATTCTTTGAGGCGCCTCAACATTTCCATACGGTTGAGCATACAAGCCCCACAGTGGATAACCAAAGCATATTTTTCCAAATCCTCAGGAAAATCTCCGCCATGGCAAAACTCAAATTCCAGATTCTTACCGGAATATTTCCTGAGCCAGTTGGGGATTTTCACTTTGCCGATATCATCATCCATTGCATGATGAGAACAAGCCTCGGCAATCAGGATTTTATCTCCGTCCTTAAGAGCATCAATCGTCTTGGCACCGGCAAACATTGTTGGCAAATCACCTTTATTGCGGGCAAAAAGGATGGAAAATGTGGTAAGCGGAACATCAAGAGGCACAATCGGCGCCACCTTCATCACCACCTGAGAGTCTGTAATAACCAAAGCAGGTTTGGTTTTGAGCTGAGAAAGCATCTCCGAAAGCTCGCTTTCTTTAACGGCGATCGCTTTGGCGCCCTTATCCAAGACCTCACGCAACACCTGCACCTGCGGCAAGATTAAGCGCCCTTTGGGAGCAGAAAGGTCAATCGGCACCACCAACAAGACGATATCTTTGGCCTCAAACAAATCTCCGGCCAAAAGCGGTTCTTTTTTCTGGTCTTCCGGCACCAAAGAGATAATAAGAGTTTTCAAAGCATCAAGATTATCATGAGCGGCTGCAGAAACGACCTCAAAAGGCACATTTTTAGCTCTGAGCCAAGCCAGATCAGCCTCTGCCGGAGCAGAGATATCTTTTTTATTAAAAGCCACTGCCAAAGGAATTCTAAGAGCCAAAATATCTTCAATAATCTCTTTGTCTTTAGCTTGCAAACCATCTTCACCAACAACCGCCACGGCAACGTCTGAACGGCACAAAACTTTTTTAGTGGCTTTGATACGCTGCGCCCCCAATTCACCTTCATCGTCAAGTCCGGCAGTATCAAAAAATGTCACCGGCCCCAAAGGCAAAAGTTCATATGGCTTGGCCACGGCATCGGTTGTTGTTCCGGCTTGGGGCGAGACAATAGCCACTTCCTGCCCACACAAGGCATTAATCAAAGAAGATTTTCCGGCATTTCTGCGTCCGACAATACTGATAATGGTTCTCAAAGCCCGCGGTGTGGCGGCAGCATTTTCACTCATTTAGCGGTTCTCCCCATTGAATTAGCATTAAAACATGACTATAACTTTTAGCAAGATTTGATAAGTGAATCAAGAAGTGTGAGCAAAAAATGCACCTCGTTTTTATCAATAATTAAGTTTTTTAACGTAAAATATCGCAAGTTTTAATTTGAAAGACGGAATAAAAAATGCATTCAATTCACGCTCTGATGATAGACCTGACGTTAATCACCATCTACGCCGGCATCACCACGCTCATTTTCAAAAAACTAAAACAGCCGATTGTTTTGGGTTATATTTTGGCTGGTATTTTTGCTGGTCCGTTTTTTAACTTTGTTCCAACCGTAACCGATAAAGAAAACCTGACTCTCTGGGCGGATATCGGTGTTATATTCTTACTGTTCAGCTTAGGCTTGGAGTTCAGCTTTCGCAAGATGATAAATGTTGGCAAATCAGCGATGATAACCGGCATGGCCAACATTTTATTTATGCTCTTTTTAGGCTATAACACAGGCATTTTGCTTGGCTGGTCGGTAACAGACAGCTTTTTCTTGGGCAGCATGATATCCATGTCCTCCACCACCATCATCATCAAAGCCTTTGATGACTTAAATATCAGAAAACAAAAATTCACCGGCCTGGTATTTGGCGTTTTGGTGGTTGAAGACATTGTCGGAATTTTGATGCTGGTTTTATTGCCGACCATTGCCTTAGGTAACGCCATAGACAGCCAAGAACTGGCTGTTAGCACCTTAAAACTTGTATTCTTTTTAGTCTTGTGCTTCATCATCGGAATTTATTTGGTACCAACCCTGTTAAAAAAGATCACGGAGTTTTTAAATGACGAGCTATTATTGCTCATCACCATAAGCCTCTGTTTCGGAATGGTTTTGCTGGCGACATACTCTGGCTTTTCAGCTGCCCTTGGCGCTTTCATCATGGGCTCTATTTTGGCAGAAACAGAAATTGTAGGGCGCATAGAAAATGTCCTAAAACCGCTGAAAGACTTTTTTGGCGCAGTATTTTTTGTTTCTGTCGGCATGATGGTAGATCCCGGCATGTTCATCACTTATGCCTGGCCGATTTTAATCATCACGTTTATCGTCATTGTTGGTAAAGTTCTGTTTTCTTGTTTGGGATTTCTGTTCTCCGGCCAAACCCTAAAAACAGCCATTCAGGGAGGTTTTTCTCTAGCGCAGGTTGGAGAATTTGCATTCATTATCGCCAGTCTTGGCATGAGCATCGGCGTATTAGACGCGCGTGTATATCCGATTATTGTCGCCGTATCGGTCATCACCACCTTCTTAACCCCGATGATGATAAATTCAGCCGATTCTGCCTATAAGAAGATATCTAAAATCATCCCCGAACAATGGGAAAAATACATTGAGCGCAACACCTCTCTGGCGAGTGAATCCAAGATGGAAGAACGCCGTTGGAAATTGTTGTTTAAGAACTATTCCTTGCGTTTAGTTTTGTTTTCCATGATATTGACAGGCATTTTAGGGCTTTCCATTTACTTCCTAAAACCATTTTTAGACAACCTTCTGCCCAGTTTGGCAGCGAGAATTTTAGCCACCATAATCACCTTTGCAGCCATGGCTCCATTCCTAAAAGCGCTGATTGGTTGGGAAGCAATATTGCCGATTTTCCTCAAAGAAAAAATAGCTGCTTTTCTGTGCAAGATTAGCACTCGTTCCGCCGCTGAAAGCGAGGAAACCAAACGCGGCATCATTCAAAAGATTGAAGACAAATTTGGCATTTGCCTTGTCGGCGATGAGACGGAGAATGCAAAAAACTTTTTTATTTCCAACCACAAAACGGCCGCTCTCTACTACAAACTCTGGACTGCCAAAAAACTAAACCGTGTTCCGCTGATGTTGCTCACCAGTTTCAGGCTCTTGGTTGTGTTATTTTTTATTGTCACCGGAGTACACCAACTTCTGACCGAAGATCCACGGGTAACGCTGTTGATGGTTATTGGTTCGGTTTTAATACTTCTGCAATCTCGCTGGCTGTTTAACCAATACATGAAAATAGAGAGCCAGTTTTTAACTAACCTCAACGGCAATAAAAAAGCGGAAGAAGGAAAAGATTCAACGGACGGAGAAGCAAAAGCATAAGATTCACGGCTTTGCCCACCCCTTGTAGTGCCCCCTCCCTCGGGGTTAAAATCCGCCACCCTCAACAATTATAAAAAAGCCACCTAAACAAGGTGGCTTTTTTATAATTGGCGGATGAGGAGGGATTTGAACCCCCGATACGGGTCTCCCCGTATACACGATTTCGAGTCGCGCGCATTCAGCCTCTCTGCCACTCATCCAGTATATTTTCAGATTTCAAAATAATTTTTTTGTTTCAAGTCTCAAACCGTTGCGCGCTCCTCCGGGCTAACGCCCTCTCGCGCTTAATTGGCTTGGCGCTCTTTCAGAGCCGCCGGCGCCGACCTCCGCTATAGCCGCGATTCCAGCCTCTCTGCCACTCATCCAAAGCATTTTATCTGGCCTCAGTATTAAAGGCATTATTTTTATTTTGCAAGCAGTTTTTATAAAAAACTATCTCTCGTTTTCCGGCCGAAGTTTCACATTAACCATATCCGGCAACACCTTAATAAAGAACCCGACGGCATTTAGCTCTTTTTGAATATCTGCCGGATAAACCCTGTTTAACCTGAGCATGATTTCTTCCTTATCATGATACCCCAAGGCCTGCGGAGTCACAGCATCAACCAAGTCGTCAAAATTATCAAAAATCGCAATGCCGACAACTTCACATTCAAGTTTTTCACCCGTTGCCGCATTTTGCATTTCCAAGATATCGTGCAATTTGACTTGTTGCGCTTTTTTATCAAACAAATGTACGCCGATTTTGCGGCTTCCGCTTTTGATTTTGTTAAAAGAAAACTCATGAACGACCAAAGAATATTTCATAATGCCTCCCAAAAAAACTCGAGAGGCATTATAACAAAAATTTCTAAAAAGTCTACAATCTCTCGATGAGTAAAAGAGCCGCGCCGAGCATTCCTGCATTATTTTCAAAATAAGCCTGCTTCAAAACAAACGGTTGTGTCAAAATATCTTCATTGGCTTGTTTGTTAAGTTTTTCATACTCCACAAACTGAGCCATTGAACCGGAGAGGACAATGACTTCAGGGTCAAAAATATTTGCCATCATTACCAAGGTATTTTCCAAACATTCCTGCCAATGATCAAACGCTGCTCTAGCCTTTGGATTACCCTCTTTTAGGCCGCGGATAACGTCATAGCTGGTGGCATCTGGCGCAAGATAAATCTTGGCATCGGTAGATAGGGCCGTACCCGAAACATAAGTCTCCAAACAATCCCAAAGTCCGCACCCGCACTGACGCTCATGCCCAAAGCCAAAACGCACATGCATTTCACCGGCCGAGCCAGATTTGCCCTTGAGCAATCTGCCGTTGACAATAATACCAGACCCAACGCCTGTTCCCAAAGTTAAGATAACGGCATCTTTTGTGCCTTTAGCCGCACCGATTTTAAACTCCGCCCAAGCGGCGGCGTTAGCATCGTTTTCAAGCAAAATAGGTTTTTCCGTCAAAGACAAAAAGTCAGTTTCATCATAGCCCTCAGGCAAATTTCCGACCCGTCCGATGATTTTATTGTTTTCATTATTAACCGGACCTGCGGTTGCAATGGCAACACCGTCGATTTCATCTTCAGAGCCTTTGATAACGGTTTTCAAAAGCTCATAAATACCGGAAGATGTTTTTGGTGTGGTAACCTTAATAACTTCGTTGGTAAAATTTCCTTTTTCATCAATAATGGCATAAGCGATTTTAGTGCCGCCGATATCAAAAGCTAAAACTTTTTTCATGTGAACCTTCCTTCAAGTAGAAATATAATCAATGAATCTGATTATAAAACGGTTTTACTAAAAAAGATTAAACCGATGATAACTGGCGGCACAAAAATTAAAGATTATCCATCAAGTTCACAAACTGCCGGAGCACCGTTTTTTCATCAAATCGCGATAAGGATTGGTTAACCTCTTCTTTTGATGGCAGAAAAGCTTTTCCGTTCCAAACATCATCCAGTTTGAGAGCCAAATCTTTATAATTTCCCGGCTCAAACAACAAAACGATTCTCCCCTGTTCCAAAATTTCTGCCGGAGCAGCCGGGCAATTTGCGCAGACGACCCTTGTTCCCACAGCCAAAGCCTCCACCAACACACAACCAAACCCCTCATTTTTAGAAGAGAGAAGCAGGGCCTTGGCGTGTTTCATCCACACAAACGGATTCTCTTTCTCACCCAAAAATTTAATGTGTTTTTGCCACCCCGATTCTTCAACACGTTTTTGATGTTTAATTCTGTCAGGACCATCACCGATGATATAAAGCAACGGAATTTTTCCCGTCTTATCCTGTGCAAAACAGATATAGGCATCAATAAGAGTTTTGATATCTTTATCGGGAGCCACTCTTGAAACATGCACGAAATAGTCTTGAGCCAACAAATTGTCATCATCTTCCGACAAAGTCGCGACATCATCCGCCAAAGCCCTAATTTTTTCAAGTTGGAACGGATTATACAAAACGGAAATCTTACCCTTTGTCCAAGGAAATTTGGCCTCACATTCCGTTTTAAAGGCTTGTGACAAAGCAATAATGCAATCATATTTTTTAAGAGCCGTTTTGGAACATCTTTTCTGGCAGCTTTTAACCGCCCCATGGAACCAGATTATCATTTTCTGATGCGGATAAGGAACAAAGGATTCCAGTGTTTCTCCATTTTTAAAATCGACAATAATATCGGCAAATTTTAAGATTCTCCTAAACAACCAAATATCATAGATTCGAAAAAACAGCGCCCGCAATTTCCAAAGCTTGCGTTTCAAAGATGTTTTTGGTTTGTTCATTATTTGCTGACGCAAAAATATTTTATGAACCTCGGGGCTTATCTGGCTTAGCAAAAAGCCCTCATCAACAAAGCCGCTTATAAGTAGGCTGACATCATAATTTTTGAACTCTGCCAGTGCATTCAGATAGGTGACGGCAACTCGTTCTACCCCACCGGTAATAAAAGAGGGCAAACAAAAAACAATTTTCTTTTTATTCTCAAAATTCATAACAACTTCCTTTTGGTTTAAAAATCAAAAAGTCGCCGGATGAGAGCGACTGGAAGTTGAGAACTATTTACACGAATAGTGCGACATATTGACTGGAACAGCTTATTTTGCCGCCTTCCAGTCATATAAAAAGACTTTCTGGCGTGCAAATTTTCGTCCTACACCAAGACGCGTGTAAAGAGGTTCTCACACCTCAGACAAGACATCCCCCTGTCCGAGAATGACTATATTTATAAATATCAAATAAGTAAAGAAATTTTTTCCTCTTGCCCCATACTTTGATGATGAACCGATAAATCCCGTCCGTTGAAGACGAGCCTTTTAAGGCGAAGGCTGAAACGGCGCCCGCAAAGAAAAAAGCCGCTTATAAAAAGCGGCTTTTTTGAATTGGAGCGGGCTGGAGGAAATAAAAGGCTCCGGTGGAGCGTTTTATGACGACAGGCGACAGTTTGTTAGCGAGCCGAGCAAGCGTGAGCGCCTCTTGGCAAGCGTTACAAACCGAGTGACCGACGCGCACTTAGCGAACCGAAGGGAGCTTAGTAAGCTAGAAAGGGATAAATCCCGTCCGTTGAAGACGAGCCCTTTAAGGCGAAGACTGAAACGGCGCCCGCAAAGAAAAAAGCCGCTTATAAAAAGCGGCTTTTTTTGAATGGAGCGGGCGAAGGGATTCGGACCCTCGACATCAACCTTGGCAAGGTTGCGCTCTACCCCTGAGCTACGCCCGCATCGGCAGAACGGAATACTTAATAACATATCTTAAAAAAATTGCAAGAGCTATTTTTTAGTTTTTTCATTTTTTTCTTTTGCCACCCAAGAATTACTGTATATCTATAACCATTTCTTCAAAATCAGGCTCATCAATAACCAATGAGCTATAAGAAAAAGCCAGAGCCAGCACGACAACCGTTGCCGCTTTTAGGCCGAGAATCACCGAACGTCTGCCGCTAAAAGGCACTCCGTTTGCCCCCTTGCCGACAAAGAGCAACTCCAGCAAAACCCAAATAGAGACAAAAAACACCGGAACATATAAAAACCAAGGAGCAATCAGAGTCAAACAAAGCTGAGAAAGTGCTCTGCCCCAATAACCTGCATAAAAATTATGCAACCCGAGCGAGCCCAAAAAGAAAGCCAAAAGGATATATATGATTCCGTTTTTAGGCGGCAGTTTTTTATTTTCCTGCATTATTTTTGCGGCCAAACGTTTTTTTTGCACCACAAACTCTTCCTCGCTTAAATCTCCGTGGTCATACATCTCTTGCAATTTCTCGGCATCAAGCATGATTCTCTCCTAAAACATTTGATTCTAATATAGGCCATAATTCCAAATTTCCAAGCACAAAAAAAAGAGACTCCGAAGAATCTCTTTTTTTTAACTCAAGCACTAACGCTTAGTAGCCCATGCCGCCAGGCATTGCCGGCCCGTTAGCGGCGCCGCAATGGCACTCTTTTTGCGGAGCCTCGGTGACCATAGCCTCGGTCGTAATCAGCAGACCTCCGACAGAAGCGGCATCTTGCAAAGCGGTACGAACAACCTTGGTCGGATCGATAATACCGGCCTTAACCATATCGGTATATTCACCGTTCTGAGCATTGTAACCAAAGTTGGTGTCTGTGCTCTCAAGCAACTTACCAGCAACAACCGCACCATCAACACCGGCATTTTCGGCAATTTGGCGGATAGGAGCCTGGCAAGCCTTGCGGATGATATCAATACCAACTTTCTGGTCTTGGTTGGCAGGGGTTAATTTTTCCAGCACGCGGGAAGCATAAAGCAGAGCGCATCCGCCACCGGCAACCACACCCTCTTTAACAGCGGCACGGGTTGCATTCAAGGCATCATCAATGCGATCTTTCTTTTCCTTAACCTCGACTTCAGAAGCTCCGCCAACACGCAAAACAGCAACACCGCCTGAGAGTTTTGCCAAGCGCTCTTGCAATTTCTCACGATCATAATCAGATGATGTTTCATCAATCTGCTTACGAATTTGAGCGGCGCGAGCCTCAATCAAATCCTTCTCACCGTCACCGTCGATAATTGTGGTTTCATCTTTGGTAATGGTAACTTTCTTAGCACTGCCGAGCATATCCAAAGTAACATTCTCAAGTTTCATGCCCAGCTCTTCAGAAACGACCTGACCACCGGTCAAAATAGCGATATCTTCAAGCATTGCTTTTCTGCGATCACCAAAGCCAGGAGCCTTAACGGCACAAACCTTCAAGCCGCCGCGCAAGCGGTTAACGACCAAAGTTGCCAAAGCCTCGCCTTCAACATCCTCAGCCACGATAACCAAAGCTCTGCCTGATTGAACGATAGTCTCCAAAATCGGAATCAGAGGTTGCAAGGTAGAAACCTTCTGGTCATAAAGCAAGACATAAGGAGATTCATACTCGCAAATCATCTTCTCCGGATCGGTAATGAAATATGGGGAGAGATATCCGCGATCAAACTGCATACCTTCAACCACATCAAGCTCTGTTTCCAAACCTTTGGCATCTTCAACCGTGATAACGCCCTCATTGCCGACTTTTTCCATTGCTCTGGCCAAATACTCGCCGATAGAGCGGTCTCCGTTAGCAGAAATTGTACCAACCTGGGCAATTTCTTCAGAGGTTTTGATGGCAACCGAGCGAGATTTAATATCCTCAACAACAGCATCAACCGCCATATCAATACCGCGTTTCAGGTCCATCGGGTTCATACCGGCGGCAACGGCCTTGCTGCCCTCTTTGATGATAGCCTCAGCCAAAACTGTGGCGGTTGTGGTACCATCACCGGCCTTATCAGCGGTTTTCTGGGCAACTTCTTTAACCAGCTGAGCGCCCATATTTTCAAACTTATCAGCCAATTCGACTTCCTTGGCAACCGAAACACCGTCTTTGGTGATTTTCGGAGCGCCATAAGATTTATCTAAGATAACATTACGTCCTTTGGGACCCAAAGTAACCTTAACGGTTTTGGCCAAAGTCTCAACACCTTTGAGCATTTTTGCTCTGGCGGTAGATCCAAATTCAATATCTTTTGCAGCCATAATTTTTTATCCTCACAAATTAATCTTCAATAATACCCAAAATTTCCGATTCCTTAATCAGCAAACGTTCCTCACCGTTTACCTTAACTTCAGAGCCGGACCATTTTCCAAACAAAACTTTATCGCCGACTTTTACCGTCATCGGGATTAATTTTCCCTCCGGGCTGACCATTCCCGGTCCGACAGCCTCAACCAAACCCTCGCTGGGTTTTTCTTTAGCCGTATCGGGGATGATGATTCCGCCAGCAGTTTTTGTATTTTCTTCCAAACGTTTAACCAAGACACGGTCTTGCAATGGTCTGATTTTCATTTTTGCTTACTCCGTTAGATTAGATTCAAAATTTCTACTGATTACTTAGGTACTGAATTTTGCGATGTCAAGCACACGCGTCAACTTTTATAAAAAAAAGTGCCGAAAGTGATTTCGGCACTCATAAGAGATTGATATTTAGCTAATTTTTTGTATCCATGATTTGCCTGATAGCACTGACCACAAAACTGACCACAATCAAGAAACCAAGGACAATAAGCGATGCAAAATATATCCACGCATGCGGGAACACCAGCATAACCGGCCGTGCAATGGTAGAGGCCCAGCCATCCAAAGTCAGGGCTTGCAAAAGCGTAAACATGGCTGCCCCCACACTTGAGAACGCGGCAAAGACATCGCCAAACAAGCTCACGGCAATAATTGCAAAGGCATAGGAGAAAATAACCGACACTGCCAAAAAGGATAAGAATGTCGGTAACAGCTCAATAAATACTTGCACCAAATTATGCAACCGAGAGAAACGGTTAACATACTTAAACAGCCTAAACAATCTAAATGTTCTGAGAACGATGAAGGCGCTTGCCGCCGGAACGGAAGAAACCGCCACAATCACCAAATCAAAAATATTCCAGCCGGATTCGAAAAACTTTTTCTTAAGCGCATAAATTTTGAGAAACATCTCAACAATAAATATGGCCATAAACAAGCGATCAAGCAAGAACAAGATGTTATGAAAATAGAGGGTGATCGAATCAGAGGTCATTAGCCCCAAGACAATGGCATCAGCCAAAATCACGCCCATAATAAACATATCAAAACTAAACCCGCTGACAAGTTTAGCCAAACGCCGTTGTTCATCTTTGTAAAAAAGTTTCTTAACAATTTTCTTTTTTACCTTGGCAACCTTAGAAGTTTTCTCTTGTGCATTTTCTTTCATAAGTTTTACCCCTCACAAAAAACGTTGGCTTTATTCTAGCTTAAAAAAACAGGAATGCAACAATTATCGCCGCAAGAGACAATGCCGGCCCAAAGGCTACCGTTTTCTGCCGCCGCAGCAAGGTATAAACAAGCATCAAGACAGAAGCCGCCGCAATAACATAAAGCAAGAGTTCAAATCCCAGCCAAGCACCGATAGCCGCCAAAAGTTTAATGTCACCGCCGCCAAAAGCGTCCTTGTTTTTCCACACCAACAACAAGCTTACCAACACCGGCAGCAGGTAGCCAGCAACCGCGCCCAAAGCACTCTCGGCACCTATCACCCAACCATGCCCCCAGGCGGCACAAGCAAAACCGCCAATCAGCAGAGGAATTGTCAAAATATCCGGCAGCAAGAACATTCGCCAATCAATTTCGGCCAACAGCAACAAAGTCCACAGATAAAAGACACACCAGCCAAAATTCTCCGCTCCGAACTGCCAATAATAAGCATACGTCAAACAAGCCGTAAATAAGGCGGCCACAAAAGAGCGCCAATAATAGGTTTTAGCAAGTTTTTTGTAGTGTTCATTTTGTTTCTTGGCACTTTGCCCCGGCCGAAACAACTGGCACAAGGCATAAGCAGGTGTTGCCGGCATAAACTTGGCAAACCGCCTGGCCATATAAGGAATAAGCCCCCCAAACACAAAACCGGAAAGAACATAATAAAGCATTGAAAAATCCTCCTTAAATAATAAGAAAAGATAGCTCAAAATAAATAAAATTTAATTAACTCTCGCACAAAAAAACAGCCGCTTGAAAAAGCGGCCGTTTTCTTTGGAAGATTAGAGTGATTTCAAAATAAAGTCGCTCATCTTTTCGCTAAAGAAGGAAGGATCGCTGACAGCCTCTCCTTCGGCGATTTTGGCCTGGTCCAGCAACAGCTTTGCCACATCTTCCACCTGTGCACGTTTACCCTCATCCATACTCATGTCTGCCAATTTTATAATTAACGGGTGATATGGGTTGAGCTCCAAGATTCTGGTGCTGGCAAAGGCGGTTTGCTGCTGGTGGTTGCGCATCAAGCGCTCTAAGTGCAGGCTCATCTGTCCGTTTTCAACCGTCAAGCTGACAGGAGATTTGGTAAGTTTTTCGGTTGTAGTGACCTTGCCGACTTCATTTTTAAACATCTCGCTCATAAGGTCGGTGAGCTTTTTCAAGCTCCCCTCGTCGGCTTTTGCCTCCTCACGCTTCCATCCCATATCAGCTTCTGCTTGAGCAATATGTTTAATAGCAAAGCCTTTATAGTTAGGCAGCACTTGCGGCCAAAACTCATCAATCGGGTCAGTTAAGAGCAAAACTTCGATTCCTTTCTCAAAGAAAGCCTCCAACTGCGGATTATTTTTCAAAACCTTAACATCATCGCCGGTAATATAGTAGATGGCCTTTTGGCCTTCTTTGGCTCTGGCAATATATTCATCCAAAGTCGTCAACTTATCGTCGCTGAAAGTAGAGGAGAAATAAGATAATCCGGCAATTTCCTCACGGTTTGAAAAGTCTTCGTAGATTCCCTCTTTCAAGACAACCCCGAAGTTTTTCCAAAACGTCATATAATCATCATAGTCCTTGGTGCGCTTTTTAAGTTCCTTAAGGATTCTTGAAACCACACCATGCTTGATTTTTTCAATCAACGGTGAATGTTGCAGCATTTCTCTTGAGATGTTAAGTTGCAAATCTGCCGAATCAATTACGCCTTTCACAAAACGCAGGTAGTTTGGCATCAATTCTTCAATCTTATCAGAGATAAACACTTTGTTGACGTAGAGTTTCAGGCTGTTTTTGCGATCAGGCTGGAACAAGTCATAAGGAGCGGCGGAAGGAATAAAGAGCAGCCCCGTGTATTCAATATTACCCTCGGCCTTAAAATGAAGAGTAAGCCACGGATCATCAAAGTTATGCGAAATGTGATGATAAAACTCTTTGTACTGATCCTTGGTGATTTCGGATTTATGACGTGTCCACAGAGCAGAGGCCGTGTTAACCGTTTCTTCTCCGGCCTTGCCCAAATCAAGCACAATCGGATAGCTGATATGGTCGGAATAAGTGCGGATAATCTGACGCAAATAAATTGTATCAACATAGTCTTTGGCATCAGATTTCAAAAACAACTTGATGTCTGTGCCGTTCGATTCTCTCTTGGCGGCGGAAATCTCAAAACCGTCAACCCCGTTTGAGGTCCACTTCCAAGCCTCATCCTCTCCGGCCTTACGGGTAATGATTTCAACTTTATCAGCCACCATAAATGCGGCATAGAAACCAACGCCGAATTGGCCGATAAGCTCCACTGCCGAGCCGTTTTCAGCAACATTTTTGACAAACTCGGCCGTGCCTGACTTGGCAATTGTTCCCAAATGGTTGATTAAATCTTCCTTATTCATGCCGATTCCGTTATCGGAGATAGTCAAAGTATTAGAAGCGGCATCAGGCGTTATTTTAATCTTCATCTGTCCGGAATCCTTAGCAATCCCCGGGTTTGTCAGTGCCAAATATTTCAGCTTATCACAAGCATCAGATGCATTTGAGATAAGCTCTCTTAAAAATATCTGTTTTTCGGAATAAAGAGAGTTAACCACAATATTGAGCATTTTGCTGACATCAGCCTGAAAAGACATTTTATCTGACATATCAATCTCCCACAAAACATAAATTCTGATGTCTATGTAGGGACTGTTTTGAGTATTTGCAAGATTATGCTTGATTTATTTGAGAAATTGGCTAAAGTTGGTTTTGATTTTTGAAAATAACCAACCATGGAGTTAAACGAATGGTATCTGTAGTAAATGACGCTTGCGTAAAATGCAAATCTTGTGCTGATGTATGCCCGGTAGATGCTTTCCACGAGGGTGAAACCCAATTGGTTGTAGATCCCGACACCTGCATTGATTGCGGCGTTTGCATTTCTGAATGCCCGCAAGAAGCCATCACTTCTGACGATGAAGCTGATGAAAAATGGATTAAATTCAACGCTGAAAATGCAAAGATTTGGCCGAACGCCAACGAATAATTTTTCAAGTTTGAAGAAAAATAAAAGCTCTTGCCTTGGCGAGAGCTTTTTTATTGCAAATAAAAAATTTATCCGTTAGATTTAAGCTTAATTTGATGGCTTAAAGAATAAGGAAACAAGAATAAAAATGAGCAAGACAGAAACATATTATGACATTGTTGGTATTGGCAACGCAATTGTAGACGTTTTGGCCAAAGTCGGCGACGGTTTCTTGAAAGAGAGAAATTTGCCCAAGGGCTGCATGACCCTAATGGATGCCAAAACCGCAGGTAAAATTTACGCCGACATTGTGCCTGAGCGTGAGGTCCCCGGCGGTTCTGCGGCCAACACGGTTGCAGGCATAGCCTCTCTGGGCGGTACCCCAGCCTTTATTGGCAAAATTCATGACGATGAGCTGGGCCAGGAATTCACCCGCGATATTGGTGCCGCCGGTGTAGACTTTTTTACGATTCCCTTAAACGAAGGTCCGGTCACCGGCCGCAGTGTCGTTTTAGTCACGCCCGATGCCGAGCGCTCAATGTTTACCTACCTTGGAGCAGCCACTCACTTAACGGAAGAAGACATTGATGAAGAGATCATTCAGGCAGGTAAAATTACTTACATTGAGGGCTATTTGTGGGACACCGATAACTGCCAAGGAGCACTAATCAAGGCTTGCCAATTGGCTCACAAACACGGGCGCAAAGTCGCTTTTACTTTATCAGACACCACTTGCATCACCCGCAATCGGGAAGCAATTTTCAACTTTGTCAAAGATTATGTAGACATTCTTTTTGCCAATGAAGAAGAAATAAAAGCCCTGTTTGCAGAAGATGATTTTTACAAAAGTCTGGACTTAATCAAGCCACATGTAGAAATCGCCGCAATCACTAGGGGAATAAAAGGCTCTGTGGTTGTCAACGGCCGCACCAAAACTTTTGTTGAGGCTGAGGTTGTAGAAGACGTTGTTGACACCACCGGCGCCGGAGATTTGTATGCGGCTGGCTTTTTGTTTGGCATGACCAAAGAACGCAGCCTTGGCACCTGCGCCATGATAGGTTCCATCGCCGCAGCAGAAATAATCACCCACTATGGTGCCAGACCGGAAGTTTCCCTGCGCGGCTTGGTTCGCAACAAATTGCTGTCTTACGGCAAGAAGGCTTAAACCGATAAAAAAATTTCATTAGATTATTGAAATTTAATTTTAAAAGTGTATTGTAAGGCAAATTTACAAGATTGAAGAGATTACAGAGGCACGGCGTTTTCTTTCATAAATGGCCGTGCTGGAAGTAAATTTGTTGACGACGTGTACAAAAAGAGGTACACGAGGAAACAAATTTGCTTCAATGACGACCATTTAGGGAAGAAAACGAAGATGAATATGAGAAATATTGCCATAATAGCTCACGTTGACCACGGTAAGACCACACTAGTTGACGGACTCTTAAAACAAAGCGGAACCTTCCGTGATAATCAAAAGGTAGAAACCTGCGTTATGGACAGCAACGAGCTGGAAAGAGAGCGCGGTATTACCATCCTTTCAAAATGCACCTCTGTTAACTGGCACGGCACTCACATTAACATTGTGGACACTCCGGGCCACGCTGATTTTGGCGGTGAGGTAGAGCGCATTCTCTCCATGGTTGATGGTGTTGTTTTGCTGGTTGATGCCTCTGAAGGCCCAATGCCGCAAACTAAGTTTGTACTGGGCAAGGCTTTAAAACTAGGGCTCTGCCCGATTGTTGTTATCAACAAAGCCGACAAGCCGGATGCCCGTTGTGATGAGGTGTTAGACGAAGTCTTTGACCTTTTTGTCAGCTTAAATGCCAACGACAAACAGCTTGATTTTCCGGTTCTTTACGCCTCCGGACGCAATGGTTGGGCGGTTAAGGAATTAGAAGATGAGAAAAAAGATTTGACCCCCTTGTTTGAGCTGATTTTGTCTTATGTTCCTGAGCCTGCCTGTGAGCCGGACAAACCTTTTTCAATGCTGGCCACCACTTTGGAATCCGACAAATTCATCGGCCGTTTGCTAACCGGAAAGATTCAATCAGGCACCTTGCATTTGAATGATACGGTAAAAGTTTTGGATGGCCAAAACAACGAGATTGAACGTGTCCGCATCAGCAAAATTTTGGCCTATCGCGGGCTCAACCGTGAATCTCTGACCGAGGCTCATGCCGGAGATATTGTGGCAGTTGCCGGTGTTGTCAAGGGCACCGTAGCCGATACGATATGCGCTTTTGAGGTTAATGAGGCCATCAAAGCTCAGCCAATAGATCCTCCGACTTTGGCCATGACTTTTTCAATCAACGATTCGCCTTTGGCTGGCCGTGAGGGGGATAAAGTTACCTCTCGTATGATTTGGGACCGTTTGTGCAAAGAAGCCGAAGGCAACATCGCCCTCAAAATTTCCCGCACCGACAGCAGTGATTCTTTTGAAGTCGCCGGTCGCGGAGAATTGCAGTTAGGCGTGCTGATTGAGACCATGCGCCGAGAGGGCTTTGAGCTTTCCATCTCTCGTCCGCGTGTATTGATGAAAAAAGATGAAAACGGCCAACTTTTGGAACCGATAGAAGAAGTTGTTGTCGATGTTGATGAGGAATTTTCCGGCGCTGTAGTTGAGAAATTGGGCCAAAGAAGAGCCGAGATGGTAGATATGATTCCCTCCCAAATCGGCAACAAAGTCCGCTTGATATTTAACGCTCCCTCACGCGGTCTGATTGGTTATCACTCAGAATTTTTAACCGACACCCGTGGCACCGGCGTCATGAACAGATTGTTCAAATGCTATGAACCCTACAAAGGAGAGATTGACAGCCGCCGCAACGGAGTTCTGATTTCCTCAGAAACCGGCACAGCCATTGCTTATTCTTTGTGGAAATTGCAAGAGCGCGGCCCCATGTTTATTGACCCGGGTGTTCCGGTCTACACCGGCATGATCATCGGTGAACACACCAAACCAAATGATTTGGAAGTCAACCCTTGCAAGGCTAAACAGTTGACCAACATCCGTGCAGCAGGCAAGGATGAGGCCATAGATTTGGTTCCGCCCCGCAAACTGACTTTGGAGCAAGGCTTGTCTTACATTCAAGAAGATGAGCTCTTAGAGGTTACGCCCAAGACTTTGCGCCTGCGCAAACGGATTTTGGACCCGATAGCCCGCCGCCGCCAAAAACCAGGTGATTTGTAAGAGATAAAAGGAAAACCCTCGATACAAAAATATCGAGGGTTTTCTCCTTCAAACTTTAGAGTTGTTACCTCCCGGCGCAGAAATCACCCCTAAAAGAAAGCCCACGCCAACGACAAGAAAATAAGAAACAAACTGAAAAAACACAACCAACCAATCTTCAGTCTGCCAATGAGCAAAAATCAGGGGGAACACTACCACAAAACCGACTAACACGGTATGAATTTTTTTTAACCGAAGTCGATGTTCCAAGAGATGGACATACCTTTCAAAATAAAAAAGGACAAACACCGCCAACAAGACAGCTGCGACAAGCTCTTTGGGCTGAGGTAAAATAAACTCCATAACCTATAATATTTTAATTGTTTATACTTAATTGCTAACACTTCCAAGGCATAACACCAAAATATTAAGATTCGATAAAAAAACCTCCGAAAAATTTCGGAGGTTAAAGCCATGTCGTTTATAGAGAAAACAGAAAATATTATCGTCCGTCGTTACCCTTGTTTGTACTAACAAAACGGACTTTCTTTGGCTTAAAAGGAGCTTTAACAGCATTAATCAAAGAAGCCACTCTGTCACTAATGGATGTTTTTCCATGGGCAGCTTTTTCCAGACGAGGAGAATATCCCTCAAACGTCTTGGTATTTCCGTTTACCCCCAAAGATACATATCCCTCAGCAAAAGCTTCTTTTTCAAGCACGGGCTTAGCATTCGTATCAATCGCCGAGCCATTTTTGCCAAAAGATTTATAACCGGAAACAAGCCGCAAATCACTCACGTTTATCTGCAACACCTCATCGCTAGTCTTTCCGGTCCCCAAAGGCATAAAGCCCTCAGTTTTTTCCGCTACGGTAGTCATAACATTTCTCCATAAACAAAATCTCATCTCTTTTGTCTATTATCGCAATTCAAAAGCATTTTGTCAACTAAAAAACTTAAAAAAATGGCGAAAAACTTAGGCAAAAGTTGATATTTAGTGTTTCATTATTGGAAATAATAACCTATAATCTCTTAAAATCAACTTAATAAACCAAGTAGGCCACAAAAGATAATGAGTTTATTCAAATCTATTGCCACCTTTGGCAGTTTTACGCTCCTTTCCCGTATAACCGGATTCTTTCGCGACATGGTTTTGGCCAACTTTCTGGGTGCCGGCATGATTTCCGATGCTTTTTTTGTTGCTTTCAAGCTGCCGAACCTGTTTCGTTCTCTGTTTGCAGAAGGGGCTTTTACCTCTGCTTTTGTGCCGATGCTCTCTCATAAATTGGTGACCGACAGCAAGCAAGACGCCATAGATTTTGCCGCCCGAGCGATATCGGTTTTAGCCTTCTTTTTGGCGATTTTTATAATCATAATGGAGTTGTTGATGCCCTTTGTGGTCCAGATTTTGGCGCCCGGGTTTATTAATGACCACGGCAAGATAGAGCTGGCAACTGAGCTTTCAAGAATCACGTTTCCATTTTTGCTTTTTATATCCATTGTTTCTTTCCAATCCGGCATTTTGAATGCGCTTGGCAAATTTGCCGCTCCAGCAGCCGCTCCGGTTATTTTGAATGTGATGATGATTTTATCCGTCTTCATTTTTGTGCCGTTTGGCAATACTCCGGCGCACGGCATTGCCATTGGCGTAACCGTTGCCGGTTTTTTAGAAATTTTATGGCTAATGTTCTTTTTACACCGCCAACAGGTCTACCTAAAGCCGGATTTCAATATTTTATCTTTACTCAAAGACAGCAGTATTCGCACGCTTTTTAAAAGAATTGCCCCCGGCGTACTGGGCGCCGGCGTTTACCAAATCAACATGGTAGTAGACACCATTTTAGTCTCTCTGGTGGGAACCGGAGCCATATCATGGCTATATTATGCCAACAGATTGCAGCAACTGCCTTTAGGAGTAGTTGGAGCAGCCATTGGCGTTGCGGTTTTGCCGATTCTCTCACATCATCTTAAAGCCGGAGAAGTTGACGAGGCTGGTCGTATACAAAACAAAGCTTGGGAATATGGGGCCTTACTTTCGATTCCGGCCGCGGTTGCCTTGATTTTCTTGGCAGAGCCGACGATTAATATTCTTTTTCAACACGGCAAATTTGGTAGTTTTCAAACAGATATGACGTCCAAGGCCGTCATTGCCTACGCCATAGGCTTGCCGGCTTATGTCTTGGTCAAAGCCTTAGCGCCAAACTTTTTTGCCAGAGGAGATACGAAAACACCGGTAAAATACAGTATTGTGGTGCTGCTCACCAATTTGTGTTTTTCCGTTCTCTTAATGAAACCCCTTGGACATGTGGGCATAGCTATGGCCACGACAATAGCAGCTTTTGTATCCTTAGGCCAATATATTCACGGTCTCAAAAAAAGAGGTTTCTGGACTTGCCCAAAAGAACTCTTGATACAAACAACAAAAATTCTGGCATGCTCAATTGTTATGGGAATAATGATTGATTTTGGCGAGATTTTATTAAATATGCATTATGGCAACTGGCTAAATCTTTCCATACTACCCAAGCTATGCTGGTTTTTGCTTTTATGCATTTTGGGTGTTGCAACTTTTGCAATAACGGCTAAACTAAGTGGTACCTTTGATATCAAAGAGCTAATAAAGATGCTTGGCAAACGGAGTGGCACAAATGCGTAAAATCCAGATAAAGGAACGGATACTAGCACTAAGGATTCCTCAACGATTAAAGGTGCTGTTGCGCCCTTGGCCGCGCTTGAGAAATCTGGTTAACACCTGGCCCAAGTTGATTTTGCTGCTTGTCGCAGCTTTTATCTTTCTGTACTACCCCCTGGGAGCCATAGTCAGTGAAAATATTGACAAAACAACGGATTATGAATTTCACAAGAAAGGTTCTCGATCTACAACAATTGATGCCATGACCTTTTTAATCCGCCGAGAAGTCTACCACAAAAGCTGGACACCGAGTCTCCCTTTTGTATTTCCGGCCTCTATGCTGGATAACATGCCCTCATTTCAGTTGGGACTGATGTCCTCAATCGGCACACTTTCCAAGGCCTTTGCCCAAAGGATAGATACGCCATCTCAAGAAGAATCCCCTCTGCAGACAGCGGCAGAATTGTTACAATATCCCGGCACGATTTGGATGTTTTCTCCCGATAACAATTTGGTTCCGGCCCCTTCATCCAACAGTCAATACCGAAGAGCTCGCAAACAGTTGCAAAACTATAATCGCGACCTAGCCGAAGGACGGGCAAAACTCATCACCAAGACAGAAGACCTGGGTTATTTTCTGAAAGCCATCCAAAAAGACTTGGCCAAGAGTTCTCATAAACTGGAAACACAAATCAGAGAACACAGCACCGATTTTTATGACGGCAAGGCTGATGATGTTTTCTACTATGAACAAGGTAAATTATATGCCTACTATCTGCTCTTAAAAGCTCTCGGCACTGACTACAAAGAGATCATCCTACAACACAACATCTATCAACCCTGGACATCGCTATTAAAGACACTTGAAAACGCAAGTATTCTTTCACCAACAATTGTTCGCAACGGGGAATTAGATAGCCTGCTGGCCCCCAACCACTTGGTATCACTCGGATATTTTAACCACAAAGCGATTACTCTTCTGCAAAACATGCAAATGATGCTTAGTCGCCCCCAAACCCAAGGAATACAAAAATGATTATAGAAACTCAGCCCACTCCGGATAAAAACGTGCTGAATTTTTTTCCACCGCAACCGGTTCTTAAGGCAGGGCGGGCAGAATTTGTAGACGCTAAATCTTTGCGTAAGTCACCTTTAGCGGAACATATTTTTGACCTTGGCGGCATTGTTTCTCTTTTTATCACGGCTGAAATGATATCTGTTACCAAAGAAGAGACTGCCTCATGGGAAGAGCTAAAGCCGCAAATTTTAGCAGAACTTATGGATCATCTCTCTACCGGAGAAGAAACCATCACCACCTCTGCCACCGAAGAAGGTAACGTTGTAGACCAGATAAAAGGCCTGCTTAATGCCAGAATCCGTCCGGCAGTTAAACAAGATGGCGGGGATATTGCTTTTAGAGATTTCAAAGACGGAGTTGTCTATGTGGAGATGCAGGGCTCCTGCAAAGGCTGTCCCTATGCTCTTGTCACTCTGAAAGAAGGGGTTGAAAAGATACTAAAGACCTACATCCCGCAAGTAAGAGAGGTTAGAAACCAACCGGCTGAAGAGGAGTAACAATGAGGCTCCTTCTCTTTGTTCTTTTTTTTTCATTAGAGCTGGCTCTTCCGGCAAAAGCAGCTGATGAGTTAGAGTTAGGGCAAATAAGCGTTGCCGGGTTAGAAGGTATTTATGATTTTTACGGTTACCATGGTGAAAAAGACTATCTTATGATACCGGGTTATCACTACCCGCCGATTTTCTTAAAATATTTTCCGAGCGATTTTGCCAAGATAACTGATGAAAAAAAGCGCAACGCAATGTTCATTAAGATTCTAGCGCCGCTAACGATGAAGTTAAACAATGAAATTTTAGCAGAAAGAAAAGAAATATTAGCAGTTTTAGAAGATTTTCAAAAGCATCAAGAACTCAGCAACGGACAAGAAAAATTCATTGAAGATAAAGCCACAAAATATGATGTATTCACCCGCCTTCAAGGATATCGAAGATACGCCTATTTTTTAGATGAACTACTGAAAAAAGTTCATGTTATTCCGCCATCAATTTTGATCACGGCATCAGCCCTGGAAACCAACTGGGGAACATCGCGCATTGTCAAAGAAGGTAATTCTTTATACAAAGCACTCAACTGGTACAGTGATGAGGGGCTAAAACCGATAGGAGAAAAAGAAGATGACAGCTATCGGATAAAAACCTACTCAGATATTTACAGTTCAATGCAAGAATTTGCGCTCAAGCTCAATTCCAGCATTTCTTTCAGAGAGTTCCGAAGTTTTCGTAATAAAATTTTAGAACGTGGCACACCGTTGCTTGGAACCATGTTAGCGCCGCACATGGTTTGGAATTCCCCCTTGCAAAACTATGCCGGACTTTTCGACTACACTCTTGCGTATTATGAGCTCAATATAATTGACAAATCCGTGCTAGATAGTAAGATGATAGAGAAGCCGCTACCTAAAAAACTGCAAGATTTGGGCTTGTAACAAAACTGTCACTAGGATTTAGTAGCATTTGGTATTATTATATACTTTATGACAAACACTTTTGGGTACATAACCATGAACAAAACGCCGTTAACAAAACAAGATGTTGAAAATTTATCTTTACACCCCGATTTGGGTGCAAAAACGGTTGTTGCCCAAAAAGTCAGCACCTACTACAATGGAACAACCGTTACCCCCCAAGGTCTAAAGTTAGCGGAAGATATTTTCCGTATCATGGTTAGGGACGTAGAGATAAAAGTCCGCCAAGTCCTGGCCGAAAGCTTAAAAAATTGTCACAACTTGCCTGAAGATATAGTGGATTCTGTTATCAGAGATTCTGACAGTGTTGCCATCCCATTTTTGAAATACTATTCAAGTTTAAGCAACAACGATTTGATTCGAATTTTAAATATATCGGGAATAAACAAACAAAAAGCCGTTGCAGAAAGACTAAATCTTCCGCACGAGATTTCACAATACATTGCAGAGAAATGCCCTGAAGAAGTGGTCGGGGCACTGATTTCAAATGAAACCGCCAACATTCACGAGAAAACCTATAATATCATACTAGAAAAATATCAAAAAAGTGAAGAAATCAAGAAACGGTTAGTTTATCGAACAGAGGTTCCTACTTCTGTGATAGAAAAAATAGCCAACTCATTATCTGAAGAGCTAAAAAAACATCTGGTATTAAACCACAATTTACCGACAGATTTAGCAACAGACATTGTGGAAGAGGTCAGAGAAAAAACGACCTTAAAGATTTCTGAGGAATACAGTTCAGACAAACAAGTAGAAGAGCTTGTTCATCAGCTATATACCTCCAACAGATTGACCTCCAATTTAGTTGTCAGAGCCATTTGTATGGGTGATTTAAAATTTTTTGAATATGCCGTTGTTTACTTGTCCAACACCCCGATTTTAGAAGTTAGGAAGACCTTATTTAACCCCACGGCAGACTTCATGGTCCGCAATCTTTTGCGCAAAGCCTACATCCCCAAGGCGATGTTTCCAGCAGTTTTTTCTGCTCTAAAGGTCATAAAAGAAATAAAGTTTGACTGCAAAAAAAGCAATCGCAAATCTTTTGCTCATAAGGTAATTGAAAGAATTTTATCTTATACCCCCGGCAATGATGAGTTAAGCGAAGAAGATATTCGCTACCTTGTTTCTAAAATAAGTTAGTCTTATATTTTTTTTAACAAATACGACATAGACTAGAAGCAAAGGAGAGAGACTTTTGCCCAGTGAGAGAGACATAATTTTAAATGACTTGCTAGCCCTAAATACGGCCGTAGCGAAAGATGTCGACACTCCACTACTAATAGAAAAAATTATGAGAGTTGCTGCTAAAGCGGCCTCTGCTGACGGCTGTTTTTTCTTTGAGATTAGCCCGGACAAATTTATGTCCCTCAACTACAGCAACATCAAAAGTTTGAAGGAACGCCAGGTAGGCATCGACAACATTGATTTTTTCGCCCCCATAGCCCTGAGCGATATAAAGAACAAAACGGCGAAACGCCCAGCAGAAATTTGCGCTCTCAACCGAGAAATCATTAACACTGACAACATATATCACGATGAGGACATAGACACTTCATTTATTTCAGAGTTTGATAATAAAAATAATTATGCCACCGTCTCTGTTTTAGCCTTACCTTTAGTTGATCGCAAAGACAATCTCGTTGGAGTCACGCAATTTATCAATGCCATGGATAACAACGGCAAAATCATAAATTTCACCCCCGATACGGTTAATATGCTATTTTCCATTTCTCAAATACTAACCGTCGTTTTAGAAAACAAATCTCTTCGAGGAGCATCGTCGCAATTACTTGAATCCTTTATTGAAGTTTTGGCTCGGGCAATTGATGCAAAATCACCCTACACAGGCAATCACTGTCAAAAAGTTCCCATCATCACCCGTATGCTAACCACGGCAGCAGTTGAAGAAAAAGAAGGTCCTCTCAAAGATTTTGAAATGAGTGATGATGATTGGTACGCTCTACACATTGCCTCTTGGCTTCACGACTGTGGCAAGGTCACGACCCCCGAATATATCGTTGATAAAGCCACCAAATTAGAGACCATAAACAACCGAATTCATGAAATTCGCAACCGTTTTGAAATTTTAAGAAGAGATGCGCATATTACCTACCTACAAAAAAGGCTGGCCAACATAGACAGCAAAGAGAACCTACAGGCAGAATTTGTGGCAAAAGTAAAACAGCTTGAAGACGACTTCGCTTTTGTGGCCTGGTGCAATACGGGAGACAACCAGATAAGCAAAGCAGATTTAAAAAGGCTTGACGAAATTGGCAATCAAACTTTCACTAGATACTTCAATCGAATGCTTGGCCTCTCTTGGGCAGAGCGCAATGCTGTCACAACACCCGAAATATACAATCATCCCTGCCAAGAACAACTTTTGCAAGACAGACCGGATCACTTGGTAGATGGGTACAACCGTGGGGAACTATACAATCTCAAAATACAACAAGGAACCATCAACAAAGAAGAAAGAGAAAAAATTAACGACCACATTGTTGTAACCATTGATATGCTAAACGCGCTTTCTTTTCCGCAAAGGCTTTCCAACGTAGTAGAATACGCTGGTTGCCACCATGAGTGGATTAATGGTAAAGGCTATCCCAACCACCTGACCGGTGACCAGATGTCAGTTCCAGCCAAGATAATGGCCATTGCCGACGTTTTTGAAGCCCTCACGGCTAAAGACCGCCCCTATAAGGAGCCAAAAAAATTATCAGAAGTTTTACGAATTATGCAGGAGATGAAAAACATCGGACATCTGGATCCTGACTTATATAGAGTGTTTATCACTCACAAGGTTTATTTGGACTATGCAGAACAATATATGGACAAAGAACAAATAGATGAAATTAATCCCGAGGAGTACTTTTAATGCTGGAGATTCACACGGTTTTATGCCGCGCCGGACAAATGGATAATTACAGCTATATTTTGCATGATAAAAAAAGCGGCATTACAGCGGTGATAGACCCTTCGGAAAACGCTCCGATAATAAAGAAACTGCAAGAGCTGAAGCTGAGGCTGGACTATATCTTAAACACACATCACCACTTTGATCACACGGATGGTAATTTGGAACTAAAAGAATTGTTTGGTGCCAAAGTTATCGGCAACCAAAAAGATGCTTCACGTATTCCGGGACTAGATTTTGGCGTTGAAGATGGGCAGACTTACGGCCTGGATAAAACGGGCTTAGATTTAGCAGACAAGAAAAAAGATACTGATTTTATTTTTAAGGTTATAGATGTTTCTGCCCACACCCAAGGACATGTTTTATATTATTTTCCTCAAGATAAGGCTGTTTTCACCGGAGATACCTTGTTTAACCTATGTGTTGGCGGGTTATTTGAGGGAACGATTGAGCAGATGTTTACCGCGCTGTCAAAAATCAGAGCTCTGCCTGAAGACGTGAGATTTTACCCCGGACACGAATATACTTTTGGCGGCGCCCACGAGGCTTATAATTATTTTGGCGGCAATGAAGATATCCAGGATTATTTGAGCCAAGCCCAGATGAGGCTGAAACAGGGGCTTCCGGCCGGCCCTTTTACGCTTGGCGAGGAGAAGAAATGCAACCCCTATCTGGCAGCAGATAGCTTGGAAGAGTTTAGAAAATTATTTTAGGGTACGTGAGGACACTTTTGAGCTTCTCAAATTGCTCTAGATGCGCCGGCATACATAAAAATTTGGAGAATGGTTCAGATAGAGTGATTTGAAAGGCAAAAGTACCGGAGCGTACATAGAGGTACGTGAGGACACTTTTGATCTTGCAAATTGCTCTAGATGCGCCGTTATACAAATTTTTACGACAAAATGTTGGACAAAATTGTTTTCATATGCTACTATATGATTAGAGATAAGAACTTCGGAGAACCAAAATGGTAAATTTCACGGATGATGAAAAAAACAGCCTAAAAGAGAGATTCAAAAACAATCACCCCGAGATTGAAGAGAAAGATCTTGAGCAAAAATTTAGTGAATATCTACAAGATAACGGCGATGCCCTACGTAAAGAACTAGATGAAACCCAAGAAATAACCGTTGATGAAAATATATCCGAAGCAAAAGAAGACGACGGTTGGAAAAAAGAACTCAGAGAAGCGGTAAAAAAAGCCAACACTGACCTCAAACAAGAATTTGAAGAATATAAAGATGAAGAACACCCTGAGCATCTGTTCTTCAAAGACAAAAAGAATGATAAAAACATCATCGCCTTTGCCAGCAAATCTGAAGGCTATGTTGAAGGCGAACAAGCCGCTTTTGATGAGTTAGTCAAAACCGCTCAGAACATGGGCAATGAAATCGTTAACTTTGGTAAATTTGAAAAACATCCCGAATACAAAGCCCTGCTATATCTTGCCTGCCTCAAATTCGGCACGAAGATGAAAAACGCCCCGGAGATTGAAGAACTGAAAGAATATCCGGAATATAAAGAGATAAAAAGAATAGACTTAAAAGGTAAATTAAAAGCCTCAAAAGAAGCTCTCAATAGCAGTTTGGACGTGGCAAAAGAAGATGCAGAATATATGTATTTAAAAGAAGCTGCTACCCATGCACGCAAAGCTTTTGATACAAACAAACTTGACGAAAACAAAGTTGCTTTGGATGATTTTGAAAAAAAACTCAAAGAAAATAAGACCTACCAAAATATTGAACAAAAGAAAAAAGCTTACCACGATACCCTAAAAGATGCTGCCGATTTTTACATCGAACATGGCTTTGCAAAAACAGACCGCAAAGAAGACGCCCAAAAAAGAAAAGCAAAACTAGAAAACCACGTTAAAAGTGATGAACATGGCATAGCAGAACAGGGAGATGCACGAAACACTTACGCACAAGAACGTCTGGTAATTAAAGAAGTCCTGAGCCGTCGCAACAGTCGATAACTTTTTATATCAACCTTTCTCCGCAGTCGCTCTGCTTAACCGGCTGCGGAGTTATTTTTTCCACCTGGTCTGGCGCAAAGCCTCCCCGACAACCATGGTCGCAGACACCGCCACATTAATGGAGCGAGCGTTCTCATTCATGGGAATCAAAAGCCTGGCATCGGCGATTTGATGAACTTCCTCCGGCACACCGGCAGATTCGCGCCCCATTAAGATAATGTCATTTTCCTTGAACTCAAAATCGACATAAGGCTTGCTGGCGTGGGTAGTCAGCAACACAATACGGCCATATTCGGCAGGATGTTCGGCTCGATATTGCAAAAAATCTTGCCAGGAATCATGGCGGCGATAATCAACCATATCCAAATAATCCATCCCGGCACGGCGCATGGCCTTGTCATTAAAGATAAAACCACACGGCTCAATAATGTCTATGGGCAAATCCACACAAGCGCACAAACGCATTAAAGTCCCGGTATTTTGCGGAATATCCGGTTGAAACAAAGCTAAACGCATTTCTTCCCTCTCAATTTCACACAAAGAATTTATCAACGATCGACACTGCGCCGATTATCGAGCATGATCGCCCCTCTTGCAAACTCCTAAACGTTGAATAAGAAATTCAACAAATCTCCATCCTGTACCACATAGTCTTTACCCTCGGAGCGCATTTTGCCGGCTTCTTTACAAGCCTGCTCGCCGCCGAACTTGACAAAGTCATCATAAGATATGGTCTCGGCGCGGATAAAGCCTTTCTCAAAGTCAGAATGGATAATTCCGGCACACTGCGGGGCTTTTGAACCCTTTAGAAAAGTCCAGGCACGCACTTCTTTTGGTCCGGCGGTAAAATAAGTTTGTAAGCCAAGCAAATCATACCCAGCACGGATAATTTTGGTAAGCCCGGTTTCCTCTAGCCCCAGCGCACCCAAAAATTCTTTTTTCTCCTCCTCGGTCTCCAATTGAGCCACCTCGGATTCTATCTCGGCAGAAATAATCACCGCCTGAGCATTTTCCGCTCTTGCTTTTTCAAACACTCTCTTTGAATATTCATTGCCGGAGGCCGCCGATTCCTCATCCACATTGCACACATACAAAACCGGTTTAGAAGTCAAAAGTTGCAGCATCTTATAAGCTTTGCAGGCATCTTTGTTGGAGGCATCAGGAGCGGCGGTACGAGCCGGTTTTCCGGCCTTTAGAGCCTCAATCACGGGGGCCATTACGCTCACATTGACAATAGCTTCTTTATCACCGCCTTTGGCTTTTTTCTGAGCCTGATCAAATCTCTTTTCCAAGGATTCAAGGTCGGCAATCATCAACTCTGTTTCCACGATTTCGGCATCACGAATAGGGTCAACGCTACCCTCAACATGGGTAATGTTTTCGTTTTCAAAACAGCGCAACACATGGATAATGGCATCCACCTCGCGGATATTGGCCAAAAATTGGTTGCCTAACCCCTCACCCTTGGATGCGCCTTTAACCAAACCGGCGATATCAACAAACTCCAGCTGTGTCGGCACCACATTTTTGGGTTTAACCATCTCAACCAACTTATCCAAGCGTTTATCAGGCACCGCCACCCGCCCGGTATTGGGTTCAATCGTACAAAACGGGAAATTAGCCGCCTGCGCCGCAATGGTTTGGGTCAGAGCATTAAACAAGGTTGATTTTCCGACATTAGGCAAGCCGACAATACCGCAGTTAAATCCCATAATCAAAACTCCTTATTGTTTTCTCAAAACATCGCCGAGCTTATTGCAAAAAGCGGCGATTCCATCTTTCATCAAGACCTCGATTAAAGAGGCCACAATTTCTATCTCATTATAAATAACATCTTCATCGGCCTTGCCAAAGCGTGACAACACATGGTTCACCACCGCTTCGCCGCCGGTTTGCGGATGTCCCACCCCGATTCTGATACGGTTATAATTAGGGCTGATGGCCGCATCAATAGACTTGATTCCGTTATGCCCGCCGGCACCACCGCCGATTTTGGCCTTAACCTTGCCGACCGGCAAATCCATATCATCATGGATAACGATAATATTTTCAGGCAAAATCTTATAAAAATGAGCAGCTTTCACCACCGAGTTTCCGGATAAGTTCATATAGGTTTGCGGTTTCAAAAGATAAACCTTTTCCCCACCTATTTTACCCTCGGCGATTTCACCGTCAAACTTATCTCTAAAAGGTGAAAAATTAAATTTCTGGTACAAGAAATCTGCCGCCATAAATCCAACATTATGACGTGTTCCGGCATATTCTGCCCCCGGATTTCCCAAACCAACAATAAGAAACATCAAAAACTCTTCAATCAGATAAAATAAATTGGCGGGCCATCATGCAACAACCGCACACTCCGGCACCGCCAAAGACAATCACTCCGAATTATTTGCGGAGAAAATCTACATGGATAGGCATATCGGTAACCGGGTGGAATTGAACATCCTGGCATTTAACCTTGTGTTTTTTGCCGTCCAAAACAATCTCAATATCAGCCTCATAAAGACCGGCGGTATTCAAAGCTTTTTCAAGCTCAACCGGGTGCAAAGAGATCATGATAGACTCTTGTTTGCCACCATAGATAACGGCAGGGATACGCCCCTCACGACGACATGCACGAGCTGCCCCCTTACCTGCTTTCTCACGCTTTTCAGCATTAAATGTAATATTTACCATTTTAAAAATCCTCAAATAAACTTAAGACTCTATCCAAACCTCCAGGGGTGTCTGAATAGTGAGTCAAGACATACACCGTTTTATTTTATTTTTCAAGGACTTTTTAAAAAGCCAAAGGGCCGGCTTAAACCGACCCTTCTGCAAATTCCTGAGGACACTTGACGACCTGGAGCTCCTTAAAGTCTCCATTGTCATCAAGTTCCACATAAACAAACGATGCCGCCTTTTTGCCAATCTCATACTTAGCATCAACACCAACAGCATTCATAACTTTGCCTTCGATATTTACGCGTCCGTAAAAGACCCCACCTTCTTCCTTATCCTCACTGTCCGGCATAAAAACACCAACTGGATTGCTCATCAAAAAAGAAAACAACTGACAATAGAAGTTATCTTGAGCTTTTTTTTGCAAAATCGCATCAAAAAATACGATTCCCAACATACCAAAACTTGTTGGTCTAGGTACCTCGAAAAAACAATTACCAACAATAATGGCAATCACCATTATCAGGTACACCCATGGTATCATGCGCTTAAAAAGAGCAATTTCTTCAATTGAGAGAACAACCTTAGAAATGCAGGCCAGAAACAGAAACAACGTAACTGCTCCCAACACAAACCATAAAACTGTTTCCATACTCGTACAAATTAGTTTCCAACAATCTCAATTTCCCAAAGCTCTGCCCAACAATCGACACCGATAACTCTGCCAATCAAAACGTCAGGTAGAATTCCTTCATAATAGAAATACCCTTCTCGCAATTTTCCTCGCCAGAAGAATAGGCAGCGATACTCATTTTCTCCGACTTTTTCAATTTCATAAAGCCGAACAACGATTAAAAATCTGTCCAAAAGATGAAATCCTGCCGCAATCAAGGCAATTATCAATAATATCCATCCGCTCATACGCAATATGGTTTTAAGTTAATAATTCATTTTCTTTCCTCAAAATTAGACAAAAAGAAAACAAAAGTCAACAAAAAACCGCTGAAGACAACAATCTCCAACGGTTACACATTAAACTAAAAAAGGTCAATTCCTCGATATCCGAAATTATCTGCTTCAATCAGCTCATATTCCACCGGAACAATTTCCTCGCCCTTAAAGCTAAAAACACCAAATTCCCGATCCCTGCAAACCAACAACGCCTCATAACCGGGAAGAGACAATCTCTCAATTTTGGTAAATCCGCTCAGAACGACATCTCCTGTCCGCGCAATAAAAGTACCATCTTTAACAATAATGCCCTCTTTGCAAAGATAAATTTCAGACTCTGCATAAGCATCGGGTAACAACTTTTTGCCATTCATATCATGAATAGTACACCGATCATTTTCAAAAGCCTTAATCATTTGACTGAGAGAATCTATCACCAGCCGCTGATAAACCGGCGGTAAAACCACCCTTCCATCACTTTGAGCATAGCCTTCCTTAGCGTTATCTGAAACCAGCAAAAAACCTTCCTCTAACGGAAGAATTTTTTTATACTGCAAAGGCAGCAACGTCTCATCATTTCTGGCAACTACGCCGACATTAGCGCCTACTTTTACCAAAAACAGCTCCTGTCCTCCATACCAACCGATTCTTAAAATTTCATCATACGCAAAATCAAGAATCTTTTGTCCTTTGGCATCATAAAGAGCCTTTTTTCCATCTTTCGTAGGCACAAACCACATTTTTCCCGGAACACCAAAATCAGACGGCTGAATCATATCACATGGTAGCTGCAAAATTTTATTTTTTTTCTCAAAAACAGAGCAGCCACCATTTGCAGTCAACATCTGATATCCGTCTTTTTGAAAATACTCAACAATCTGCAACTTACCTTCTTTGTCTGCAAAAAGACATCTATTATGATGAGCATCGGAATCATTGTCTTCCAACAAAAAGCCGGAATTGATTTCGACACACCAGTGTCCCCAGTCAGAGAGCAATTGAGATTTCCTTATATCAAAGAAAGCAAAACGCCAATCCTTGCATATCTGGCGAACAACAGCCACTTTCCCCTCTAAAAGGTGTTCAACCGTGTAATTGCCCAAGATATCAGCAAACAAAAGATTGCCATTAACATCATAAAAACATCTCTGGAAACCCTGACGCCCCAGATACTTATCTCCCAAAGGTTCCAGCTCGTCATAAGCGATATCCAGAACCATGGTTCCGTTTGTATCTAGCGCTCCCCACTTAGAATGAGACCGCACCCGAATACAGCAAGTGTCTTGAACGCTTTCATCATAATGAAGAAAAGACTGTTTGTAGCCACCATCAGCCAGCCAAACCATGACCTCGATTGTTCTTTTGTTAAGAACGCGTAATTTCCTCTTTTCCATACTCTAATTTGTTTTTAATTGGTAAATAATTTTTTTGCATGGGAAAAACTCTAACACAAATTTTTGCAGAATCAACAAAAAACCGCCAGAGATTTTCACCCTGGCGGTTTTGAAAGGCTCAAGTTAAACCCCGAAATTATTTTTCGAGATCTTCCCCTGTCTCTTGGTTTACTCTCTTGGCAGAAAGCTTAATCTTACCGCGATTATCACTACCCAAGCACTTAACCCAGATTTGGTCACCTTCTTTATAAAAGTCAGAAACAGAGGCAATACGCTCGTTCTTAACTTCAGAGATATGAACCAATCCCTCGGTATTACCAAGGAAGCGAACAAACGCACCAAAATCCATGATTTTGGTAATGGTTCCATGGTAAATCTTGCCGGCCTCCGGCTCTGCCACAATACCCATAACCCACTCCAGAGCGGCATCGCCTTCTTCTTTCTTCATAGAGGCGATTTTAACCACTCCGTCATCAGAAATATCAATTTTTGTATGTGTCTTTTCAACAATCTCTCTGATAACTTTGCCGCCGGTACCAATAACCTCACGGATTTTATCAACTGGGATTTTAATGGCAACGATTCTCGGAGCCCGGTCAGAAACATACGGACGAGGCTCTGCAATAGCTTTTGCCATCTCACCCAAGATATGGATTCTGCCCTCATGAGCCTGAGCTAAAGCAGTTTTCATAATATCTTTGGTGATAGAGGTGATTTTAATATCCATCTGCAAAGCAGTAACACCGTCTTTTGTTCCGGCGACCTTAAAGTCCATATCACCTAAGTGATCTTCATCACCCAAGATATCTGTCAAAACGGCAACACGCCCGTCGTCTTCCTTAATCAACCCCATGGCAATACCGGCAACAGGTTTAGCCAAAGGCACACCGGCAGCCATCAAAGACATTGTGGTTCCGCAAACGGTAGCCATAGAAGAAGAACCGTTAGATTCCATGATCTCAGAAACAACGCGTACCGTGTATGGAAAAGCGTCCTTGTCTTTTGGCATCATCGGGTGAATAGCGCGCCAAGCCAATTTTCCGTGTCCGATTTCACGGCGTCCGGGGCTGCCGATTCGACCACACTCGCCAACTGAGAACGGCGGGAAGTTGTAGTTAAGCATAAAGTCTTCTTTGTATTCATCCATCAAACCGTCGACAACCTGGGCATCCTCACCAGTGCCAAGAGTGGTAACGACCAATGCCTGAGTTTCACCACGGGTAAATAACGCTGAGCCGTGAGCTGTCGGCAAAACATCAACCTGGCAGGCAATCGGACGCACGGTCTTGGTATCGCGGCCATCGATTCTGCGGCCGGTTGTCAAAACCGCCTCGCGCATAACTTTGTGCATCAATTTCTCAATAGCGTCTTGAGCATAGCGTTGTTCAAACTCATTTTCCGGATCAAGCGTTGCCTTAAACTTCTCAGAGGCAGCGGCAATCAGCTCACCGCGTTTAAGTTTATCTGTTTCTTTGAAAGCTGTTTCAAACTCAGCCGTAAAATCTTTAGCCAACTTGGCATAAAGCTCATCAAACTCCGGCGGGAAAGTTGGAGTTTCCCACTTTTCTTTACCAGCCTCGCTGGCGAGTTCGGCAATCAGCTTAATAACCGGCTGGAAGCTCTCAAAACCGAACATAACCGCACCGAGCATAGTGTCTTCAGAAAGCTCTTGAGCCTCAGATTCAACCATCAAAACGCCCTCAGATGTTCCGGCAACAACCAACTCCAAGTCAGTGTCTTTGAGTTGCTCCAAAGTCGGGTTCAAGATATATTCACCGTTTTTATATCCGACTTTTGCCCCGCCAATCGGCCCCATAAACGGAATACCAGAAACGGCCAAAGCAGCAGAAGCGGCAATCATGGCCGGAATATCGGAGTCTGTATTTTGGTCATGAGCCAAAACAGTACAAATAATTTGCACCTCATTTTTGAACGCATCAGGAAACAGCGGGCGAATAGGTCTGTCAATCAAGCGAGAAAGCAAAACCTCACGCTCGGATGGTTTACCCTCACGTTTCATAAAACCGCCCGGAACCTTACCGGTTGCATAGTATTTTTCCTGATAATTAACTGTCAAAGGAAAGAAATCCTGATCAGCCTTTACCTCTTTTGCGGCACAAACCGTTGCAATAACCTGCGTTTCACCATAAGTAACCACAACCGCACCCTGTGCCTGTCTGGCCATTTTACCTGTTTCCAAAACCAACTTGCGGCCGCCCCATTCCATTTCTTTGCGGCACACTTTAAAATCGATCATATTTCTTTACCTTTCATATAAAAACCTCTACCTGCCCCATGCAGGATTTTCTTATAAAGAACGGCGGAGGCTCATTCCTCCGCGGCTCAAATATTCCTTAAAGCACAACTTTAGGAAAAAGGCGCGCTTTAAGCAGATAGATAAAGCCAAGACACGGAGCGCAAAAACGGAGCGCACTAAAATGTACGAGAGTATTTGAGCACCGGATTTTGGCTTTAGATGCTGCATAAAACACGCCGACAACCTTATTTTCTCAGGTCAAGTTTCTTAATCAAAGCCTGATAGCGCTCCTCGCTCTTACCCTTGAGGTAATCCAACAGGTGGCGACGACGGCTGACTTTCTTCATCAAACCCAGACGAGAGTGAGTATCCTTAGCGTGGGTTTTGAAGTGCTCAATCAGGTTATTGATTTCTGCGGTCCAGATAGCGATCTGAACTTCCGGAGACCCGGTATCATTGGGGTTCAAGCCATAAGCTTTAACCAATTTTTGTTTTTCTTCATTAGAAATCGACATCTTTTAATCCTTTATTTAATTAAAGTTAAAAACACGAACCGGAGAGATACGTCCCTCATCGATTCTCACCACAGCCACCAATACTCCGTTGCAAGTAGCTACCACCTCCTGCCCCAACAGGTGAGACACCTGATAAGCTCTTGGCGAAAGCCCCTGCCCCAAATGCAGTTTGGCGGCATCTGCTTCGGTTACGGCAATATCCGCGATGTCGCGCAGACATGTTATTACCGGAAGCAAAACTCTTCGGCGTTCCTCAACATACTCTATATTTTTCAAATTTTCCAGCAAAATCTTCTCTGAAAGGTCAAAATTTCCGCATTTTGTGCGTCTTAAGGCCTGCAAATGGCCGACTGTGCCGAGTTTTGCAGCAATATCAGCCCCCAAGGTGCGGATATATGTACCCTTAGAGCAGCCAACAAGACAGCGGAGCAGATTTTCCTGCGGGCGCTCCAAAATTTTGATTGAATGGATTCGCACCTTGCGTGCCGGAACATCCACATTTTGGCCTTTGCGCACCAAATCATAGGCTCTCTGCCCGTTGATTTTTATAGCCGAATAAGCCGGCGGCACTTGGGTAATTTCTCCCACAAACTGCGGCAACACCGATTCGATTTCTGCCAAGGTCGGAATTTTGGAGTTGGTCTCGATAATTTTGCCGTCACAATCGAGTGTATCGGTAGCCTCGCCGAACTTGAGCAAAAACTCATATTCCTTGTCACCGTCTGTCACATAAGGAATAAGCTTGGTAGCCTCGCCAAAAGCCACCGGCAGCACCCCGGTTGCAAACGGATCAAGCGTTCCGCAATGGCCGTTTTTATTGGCATTAAGCAACCTTCTGGTTTGGCTCACTACCTGGGTAGAGCCCATACCGGCAGGTTTATCAATAACCAGCCAGCCGCTGATTTTATCACCTTTTTTATGCTTCATTTTTGCTCCTTATACAGGAGTTGATACTGGAGCTTTTCTTCTTTGTCAAATTTAAAACAAAAAAGCCGGCGTTGCTCTTTGCAACATCGGCTTTTTCCTTTACTTGTCCCAGCTGGTCAAAAACACGTCACGACGGCCATCCAAATCCGGCTCCCCGTAAGCATATTCATAAACTCTCATCTTTCCGTTTGGCAACTTGATCCGGACAGAATTCTCTGCCAGCTCATAGTCCTGAGCGCAGGCAAAATATTCTCCATACCCTGAGAGTAGGAAGATAGCCTTGAAAGGAAGCTTGAGTTGAGAGGTATCAAACATCCGAAGTATGCCAGATGCAATCCGGTCTGAAAGAACAACCTCTCCTTCACCCAAAGGATAGAGTTTACCCTCATAGGCAAAATAATAGTTCGAATCCGCCCGTAAAAACGCATCCTCATAAACAGAATATGCCTTACAGGCACACACCTTTTCAAAGCGGTCATTCTCCTCGTTATAAAAACGAACGACAATCCGGTCTTTTTCGACCTGGACAAACTGAAACTTAGATACTTTCATAAACTTAAAGAATTAATAGTAAGACATTTTCTTCAAATTTATCAGCTTTCGCATTTATGTCAACCCGACAAAAAAGCCGCCCCTTTGAGGCGGCCTGTCAAAACATTTATTTCAAGTCCTGGGCAACTTTTGGGTCACGCAAAAGCTTTTCAATCTTGTCTACTGCTTCAAAACTCTTATCAACTCTAAAGTTTATTTCCGGCACATAGCGCAAAGATGTCTTGGCCGCCACCTGTTTGCGGAAAAAGTTTGCCGCCAACTGCAGACCGCCCAACACCTCTTGCAAATATTCGTCATTGGTGGTTATAAACCAGACTGTGCAATATTTCAAATCCGGAGAAACCGTCACCTTAGTCACGGTCACCATGGTGTCAATTCCTTCCAGATTGTGCACCTCCCCGCGGTCAATAAAATTGACGATGATTTTTCTGATTTCCTGTGCCACTCTGAGCTGGCGTTGTGAAGGCTCTTTATTTTCGGCCATAAAATTTCTCCTCAAAATACGTTTAATTCATATATAGAAAAGAAATAAAAATTATTCAAGCAATTACTTTGCCAGAGATAGCTTTAGCTAGACAACCTCTCTTTTGCCGGCGTGGTCGGGAGGAGTGATAATTCCTTCTGCTTCCATCCGCTCGATAATGGTAGCCGCACGATTATAACCGATGCGCAAACGCCGCTGAACATAGCTGGTTGAGGCTTTTTTATCGTTCTGCACGATTTGCACCGCTTGCCGATATAGGTCATCATCACTGCTGCCGGCGCCGAAATCGCCGTTATCAAACACGGCGCCGCCACCGCTTTTGTCCGAAAGCTCACCTTCGGTAACCGCCTCCACATACTCTGGCTCACGTTGAGACTTAAGGAACTCAACAACCTGCTCAACCTCACTGTCCTTAACAAACGGTGCATGAATACGATGCGGTCTCTGCCCGGCAGGCATATAAAGCATATCGCCCATACCCAACAACTGCTCGGCGCCTTGTTCACCCAAAATGGTGCGGCTGTCGATCTTAGATGTCACCTGAAAGCTGATACGGGTCGGAAAGTTTGCTTTAATGGTACCGGTAATAACATCAACGGACGGACGTTGGGTAGACATAATCAAATGTATGCCCGCCGCTCGCGCCATCTGTGCCAAACGTTGAATGGCGGCCTCCACGTCTTTGCCGGCCACCAACATCAAATCGGCCATTTCATCAACCACAATGACAATATAAGGAAGCGGGGTCAAATCGAGTTCTTGTTCCTCATAAATCGGTTTCCCGGTTTCCATATCAAACCCGGTTTGCACCGTGCGGCTGACCTTGCCGCCGCTCGCGCGCAACTCTTCCAGACGCTTGTTATAGCCGGTGATATTGCGAACATTGAGCTGTGCCATCGCCCGGTAGCGGTCTTCCATTTCTTTCACCGCCCATTTCAAGCCGACAACCGCTTTTGAAGGATCGGTAATAACCGGCGTCAACAAATGAGGAATACCGTTATACATGGTAAACTCAAGCATTTTCGGATCAATCATGATAAGCTTGCACTCATCGGGCCGCATTTTATACAAAAGCGAGATAATCATGGAGTTAACGCCGACAGACTTACCTGAACCGGTAGTACCGGCAACCAACAAGTGAGGCATTTTTGCCAAATCTGCATAAATATTCTTTCCGCCGATATCTTTACCCAAAGTAATTGTCAACGCGGCTTTGGATTCCTTAAATTCATCGCTTTCCAAAAGATCACGCAGATAAACGATTTCTCTCTTGGGGTTGGGGAGCTCTATACCGATGGTGTTAGACCCCGGCACCACGGCAATACGCACGGACACGGCACTCATTGAGCGAGCAATATCATCTGCCAAGCCGATAACTCTGGCGCTTTTTGTTCCCGGAGCTGGCTCCAGCTCATAAAGTGTGACCACCGGTCCGGGACGAACCTTAACAATCTTGCCATTGACCCCGAATTCCTGCAATACGCCTTCCAACTCACCGGCGATTCTCTCAAGCTCTTTTTGATTAACATTTTCTGCCTTATCCTTACTTTTGGAGAGCAGATTAATATCCGGAAAACGATAGCCGTCGTCAACTTGTTTAGGTTTGGCGATTTTAATTGTTTCTTTTGTTTTCTCAGACGGAGCAGAAGTTTCTTCACGCACTTTTGGTTCCTTGCGAACTTTTGGCTCTCTTGTTTTGCGTGGAGTCGGCTCGGAAGAAAAGCTGAATTTTTCAAAAACAAAACGGCAACCTTTAGCGCACCCTCTGGCAACAAAAGCAACGGCCGCGGCGATTTTTTTGCATACACACCACCAACCGCCGAAAGTTATTCCGCAGGCAAGATTAAAAGAGACTAAGGCAACAAGGAATAAAGCCGCCGCCAAAATATAATTTCCATAACCAAAAGCATAAATACGGTTAAACAAATTCATGCCCTGCTCGGCAAAAAATCTGCCGACAGCGCCCCCGGTCTTAAAGCCATTGATGTGGGGGATAACCAAAGCTAAAGAGGTAGCAAAAGAAAAATTGCCCAAGATAAAAGCAAACAAACGCCAATAAGGGCGCACCATTTCCCGCAGACGCAAGAATCCATAGCCCCAAATAACGGGGGCGATAAGAAACAACGGCAGTGCCACACCCCACCAAGTGAGGATAACATCGGCATTTTTGGCACCATAAAGCCCCAGCCAATTAGCGGCCGGTTTGGTTGTGGCATTACTAAAACTTGGATCATAGAAATGATACCCCAAACAGCTGATAATAAGGCTGATTACCCACAACATCAACAACGCGCCAAACAGACGCCGACAAAGCTTTTTCCACCAGGTTTGTTCTTTTTTCTTACGTTTTGCCATAGTTCTCACAAATCCATAAAACAGACTCTCAATTATGAGAGATAATAGCGCCAAATTCTCAATATTCTCTTAACAAATAAGGATTAAAACTTGACTTTTGGCAATTAACGGATAAAGCTTTATAAGCTGTTTAATAACAAGGATATGGATTTATGACTAAAGCTTTTGTTTTTCCCGGCCAGGGTTCACAATTCATTGGCATGGGAAAAGAACTGGCCGATAATTTTTCATCGGCAAAAGAAGTTTTTAGTGAGGTCAATGAAGCTCTGCACCAAGATTTATTCAAACTCATGGTTGAAGGTCCCGAACATGAGCTGACCCTCACGGCCAACGCCCAGCCGGCACTAATGGCGCACTCTATGGCGGTGGTTAGAATTTTAGAAAAAGATTTCAAAATCAACTTAAGAGATCACGCAAGTTTTGTTGCCGGTCACTCTTTGGGCGAATATTCTGCAGCCTGTGCTGCGGGAGTTTTCTCACTGACAGACACGGCCAAACTGCTCCGCACCCGCGGCGACGCCATGCAAAAGGCTGTTCCTGTCGGGGTCGGAGGAATGGCGGCGGTTATCGGCGCAGCTTATACGGATGTTGTTGCTCTGGCGGAAACCTGCAGTGACAACGGCCGCTACGTCTGCGTCGCCGCCAACGACAACGCCGAAGGACAGGTTGTGCTCTCTGGCCACATGGAGGCCATAGAAAAAGCTGTAGAAATAGCCTCTGAGTTTGGCGCCAAACGCTGCATCAAACTACCGGTCAGCGCACCATTCCACAGCCCGCTGATGAAACCGGCGCAGACGGTTATGGCCGCAGCGCTAAAAGAGGTTAAGGCCCAAGAGCCGCAAATAGCTCTGATTTCAAACGTGGCAGCTTCGGCAGTCAAAACCAAAGATGAAATTATTCAAAATCTGATAAATCAAGTCACGGGTTCTGTTCGTTGGAGAGAGACCATGGACTGGATGAGCGAGCAAGGCGTGGATGAAGTATTTGAACTCGGCGCCGGCAAAGTTCTCTCCGGCATCATTAAAAGAAGCCACAAAGAAATGAACGCGTCTTCCATCGGCACCATTGCTGAGATTGAAGAACTCGCCAACCATTTGAGCAAATAAGAAAGGAAAACACAATGTTTGAATTACACGATAAAGTAGCCCTCATCACCGGTGCCGCCGGCGGCTTGGGCGACAAGATTGCCCGCACCTTGCACAAACAAGGCGCCACTTTGGCTCTGACAGATATGCGCCCTGAGCCGATGGAAAAATTAAAGGCTGAGCTTGGCGACAGAGTAGAAGTTTTCACCGCCAACTTGACCAACCCTGAAGATGTCAAAAATTTGGTTGCCAATGTTGAAGCCAAATTGGGCCGCATTGATATTTTGGTAAACAACGCCGGCCTAACTCGTGACAATTTGTTCATCCGCATGAGTGATGAAGATTGGCAGTTGGTTTTGGATGTAAACCTTTCTGCCGGTTTCAAATTGGCAAAAGCGGCTGTTCGCGGCATGATGAAACGTCGTTTTGGCCGCATCATTGGTATTGCCTCTGTTGTTGGTGTTACCGGCAACGCCGGCCAAGCCAACTACTCAGCTTCCAAGGCTGGTATGATTGCCATGAACAAATGCTTGGCACAAGAAGTTGGTTCTCGCGGCATTACCGTAAACTCAATTGCACCTGGCTTCATCCGCACCCCGATGACTGATGTTTTACCAGATGATGTCAAAGCAGCCCTTTTGGCCAAGATTCCTGAAGCCAAATTGGGCGAAGCACAGGATATCGCCAATGTTGTAGCGTTCTTAGCCAGCGATGAGGCTCAATACATCACCGGCCAGACCATCAACATCAACGGCGGCATGGCAATGATTTAGCAATTCTTGCAATGCAAAAAAACGCTGCCCGGTTTCAGGCAGCGTTTTTTATTACTAAATATACATTCAGACGAGCTTTTACTAAAAGGTTAATATCTGAGGCGAATAATAAGATTTAAGGGAGGAAGTACCGGAGTACAGCAGGGGTACGTGAGGACACTTCCGTCCCGCAAAATCTTTGCTCTGCTTTCTAAAAGCTCGGATAGTGGAATTTATAGAGTGATTTTGAAAGCGAGGGAAATTTTAGTGTACATAGAGGTACATGAATTTCCCGAGACTGCACAAAATCACTCTAGAAAACCTCTAGACGAGTTTTTATAGTTTGGCTGCAATCTCCTCAATTTCATAACACTCAATAAAGTCGCCTTTCTGAATGTCGTTGTAGTTTTCAAAGGAGATACCACACTCGTAGCCTTCTTTAACCTCTTTTACATCTTCCTTGAAGCGCTTGAGTTGGCCGATAGCGCCATCATGAATAACCACATTGTCACGCAACAAGCGAATTTTGGCACCACGCTTAACCATACCCTCGGTAACCATGCATCCACCAACCTTGCCGACACCGGTAATATTATATACCTCGCGGATCTCGGCATAACCGAGCAATTTTTCTTTGAGTTCGGGCGAGAGCATACCTTCCAAACCTTTCTTGATGTCATCCAAAACATCATAGATGATGGAGTAATACTTAATCTCTACCCCGTCACGGCGAGCCATATCTCTGGCCAACGGATTAGCGCGAACGTTAAAGCCGATAACCAAAGCATGAGAAGCTTTTGCCAAAGAAATATCTGACTCTGAAATCGGACCGACAGCAGAGTGCAAAACCTGCACGCTGACTTCCTCATTAGAGAGCTTGTTAATGGTACCCTCAATCGCCTCAATAGAACCTTGAACATCAGCTTTGATAATAACCGGCAAATGCTTAACCTCGCCGGACTTAATCTTATCAAGCATCAGTTCCATCGCCGACTTAGCAGATTTAACCAATTTTGCCTCGCGCTCCTTGCGGATACGATATCCGGTAATTTCTTTGGCCTGGTTTTCATCAGCCACAACCACGAAATCATCACCGGCGGAAGGTGTTCCCTGCAAGCCCAAAACCTCAACCGGAGTAGCAGGCTCAGCCTCTTGCACCTTTTGTCCGTTTTCATTAAACATAGCGCGAACACGTCCCCACTCCTTACCGGCGATACAAATATCACCGACATGGAGAGTTCCGTTTTGCACCAAAACGGTAACCACGGTTCCGCGGCCTTTTTCCATCTTAGCCTCGATGACGGCGCCTTCAGCCTTGCGGTTGGGGTTAGCCTTCAAGTCAAGCATTTCTGCCTGCAGTAAAATAGCCTCAACCAATTTATCGATATTAATGCGTTTCTTGGCAGAAACTTCGGCACACAAACACTCACCGCCCATTTCCTCAACACCGATTCCATGCTGGAGCAGAGCAGTTTTAACTTTCATCGGATCCGCACCGGGCAAATCAATTTTATTAATGGCAACCACAATCGGCACCTCTGCAGCCTGAGCATGGCGAATAGCCTCAATAGTCTGCGGCATAATGCCGTCATTGGCAGCCACCACCAAAACCACAATATCCGTCACCTTGGCACCTCGAGCGCGCATCTCGGAGAATGCCTCGTGTCCGGGGGTATCAATGAAGGTGATTTTATCGCCAGTCTTAACCGTAATCTGGTAAGCACCGATATGCTGGGTAATGCCGCCGGCCTCTTTTGCCGCCACGTTGGTTTCACGCAAAGCATCAAGCAAAGAAGTCTTACCATGGTCAACGTGCCCCATAACCGTAACCACCGGAGGTCTGGGCCGCAGTTGGTCAGGTGTGTCTTCCTGATGCTGAATAACTTGCTCGACATCGCTGTCTGCCACACGTTTAAACTTATGCCCAAACTCCTCAACAACAATTTGGGCCGTATCGGCATCAATCGGCTGGTTAATGGTAGCCATAACACCAAGAGCCATAAGTTTTTTAATAACATCGGCACTTTTCTCGGCCATACGATTAGCCAATTCCTGCACGGTGATAACCTCTGGAATAACAACTTCCTTAACAACCTTTTCTTGCGGTTGCTGAACTTGCTGCACCGGCTTGGGCTGTTTTTTCTTATAGCGTCTGCGCGGACCGCCAAAGCCATAATCATCATCGTCGTCATCATTCATGCCAATGGAATGGATGCTGATTTTGCTGTTTCTTCTTTGCGGCTCAAAGCTGCTTTTCATAATTTTTTTACGCTCGCGCTCAAAAACCTCTTCTTTGCTGACAGAACGATTAGATTTTTTAGAAGAGTGTTCATCCTCCTCAAAATCATCGTCATCGTCGTCATCATCATAATCTTTAGATTTTTTCTCTTTGTTTTTCTGGCGGTTTTCAGCCTCTGCCTCCGCCTCGGCTTTTGCGGCGGCAGCTTTTGCCTCAGCCTCTTCCTTAGCCTGTTTGGCAGCTTTTGCGGCGGCTTCTTCGGCCTCTTTTTGGCGGCGTTCTTCCTCCTCTGCCTCTTTTTGCTTTTGGCGCAGGGCACTGCGTTCTTCTTCCTCTTGGCGGCGCTTATTTTCAAATTCTTTAGCCTCGGCAATCAAACGCAACTTTGCGGCTGTTTCCTCATCAATTTCGACTTTGGGTTCAGGCTTCACTGCGTTTGGCGTGATCACGCGTTTTTTGCGTACCTCGACCTGCACCACCTTTTTGCCGTCACGGTTTGAGCGAGCAGCATCGCTGACACCTTTAAGTGTCAAAGTAGACTTTCCTGATAATGTTAACTTGCCCTTGGTATTTTCTTCTGTCATCTTAAAAAATTTCTCCGTATTTTCATCCTAAAGTTATGAGTTCAGAAAATCAGCCAGTTTTCCAAACTCACGACTGACCATCTTAGACATTTCACCTTTCAAAAAGGCGGCATGAATTGTATTTACCTTATCAAGTGTTTGATCCAACTCCTCGCTTGTAAAGAGATTAAATATTTTCACATTTTGCGCCAAATGCACAATTTTCTGATGTCCGTCTTCAGCGGCATCCTTTGCTTCCAGTAAAAAGGCGACCTTATCTTTTTTCAGAGCCTCTATCACCTTGTCCATGCCGGTGATGAGCGCACCGGCCTTTCTGGCCAAAGAAACTGCATGCAAAGCGGACTGCCGCAACAAATCCTCGGCCACTTTTTCCAAATTTTCCATTGGTTTAACCTTTTGCTTGAGGCTTTTGGCAAAAAGATTAGCAGCCACCGCCTTATGCAAAAGAGCCGAAGAGTTGGAAACATAGACCCCCCTCCCCGGCAATTTATTTTTAAAATCAGGAATAACCACCGCATCCGGCCCCACCACAAACCTGAGCAATGCGCTCTTTTCAAGCACATTTCCGGTCACGATACATTTTCTGGTCACATCTTCCTGTTTCATAAACGCCTCAACTTCAGAAAGGAGTTTGGAGCAGCTTGCAACAAACTGCTCCCAACTCTTTCACAAGACTATTCTTGTGTAAACCAATGCTCACGAGCATTCATAATGATCTTATTGGCTTCTTGGATAGAAATTGTGTTTTCGCCCAAAATTTCAATAAGTTCATCAGCGGCCAAATCAGCCAAGTCATCAATTGTTTTAATGCCTTTTGCGGCCAGGGTCAAGAGCATGTCGCGATCCAAACCTTCAACAGCCTGAAGTTTATCGTCAATACCCAAGGTTTTGCTTTTCTCTTCAAACTCTTTATTGCGTTTTTCAACATACTCCTTTGCACGAGATTGCAGCTCTTTGGCCACATCCTCATCAAACCCTTCGATGTCTGCCAGTTCTTTCAAATCAACCATAGCGATTTCATCGACATTTGAAAAACCCTCGGCAATCAAGAGATGAGCAATCATCTCGTCAACATCCAAAGCTTCCATAAAGCGCTGAGAACGAACTTTATTTTCATTCTTGCGACGCTCCTGCTCCTGTTCCTCGGTCAAGACATCAATATCGCACCCCAAGAGCTGGGAAGCCAACTTAACATTTTGTCCGCGGCGGCCGATGGCAATAGAAAATTGCTCTTGAGGCACAACAGCCTCAATGCGATTATTTTCCTCATCAATAACCACTTTAACAACCTCTGCCGGAGCCAAAGCGCTGACAATATACTGGGCCTTATCCTCAGAATAGGGAACAATATCAATTTTCTCACCTTGCAGCTCAGTAACCACAGCCTGCACGCGAATACCGCGCAAGCCGACACAAGCACCAACGGCATCTATTGTCATATCATCGGTTTTAACGGCGATTTTAGCCTTAGAACCCGGGTCTCTGGCCACGCCCATAATTTTAACGATTCCATCGTAGATTTCCGGCACTTCTGAAGTAAAGAGCTTAGCCAAGAACTCCGGACAAGTTCTAGACAAGAAGATTTGCGGTCCCTTGTTTTCACGACGAACGTCCAAAACATAAGCGCGAACTCTATCCCCGTTTTTAAATTTCTCTCTGGGAATAATTTCATCGCGGCGCAAAATAGCCTCAGTCTTGCCAATATCCAAAATAACGTTTCCAAATTCGATTCTCTTAACCGTACCGTTGACAATGGTGCCGATTTTTTCTTTATATTCCTCAAACTGCTTATTGCGTTCAGCCTCACGAACTTTCTGCACGATAACCTGCTTTGCGGTCTGGGCGGCAATACGACCAAAGTCAATCGGCGGCAGCTGATCAATCAAAAACTCGCCGACCTTGATTTTGGGATCATATGCCTTGGCATCATCCAAACAAATCTGGGCAGCTTCGTTTTCAATCTCGGCATCATTGTCAACCACTTCCCGATATCTGGCCATGCTGATGGCGCCTGTCTTACGGTCGATATGAGCGCGAATATCATGCTCAAAACCATATTTAGAACGAGCTGCCTTTTGAATAGCGATTTCCATTGCTTCAAACACATCGTCACGATCAATATTTTTCTCGCGGGCTACGGTATCTGCCACCAAAACAATTTCGGGTCTAGGCATATTTTCAGTATTTTCCATTTTTTCCTCGTTTTTTATTGTTACGATTAAAGTTCTGTTTCAGATGCATCTGCGGCAGCCTCAGCCAGCAGTTCATCAGTTAAAATAAGTTTAGCTTTTGAAACCAGCTCATAGG
>CALXVX010000041.1 GCA_944392215.1 uncultured Alphaproteobacteria bacterium
CGCAAGTGGTATTACCTGTTCCGAACTACGTTCGCCCTGCCCAAAGGCTTCGCAAGCCTAACGGCTGGGCAGGTATGTCTACATCTACCTGCTTACGCAGGTAGTGTTACGTTCGAATCATAAAAAACACCTCGGAATAAACCGAGGTGTTTTTTTATTCTTGACGAACGGCAAAGAATTTGTTTAGACTGACTACTTCACTCAAATAATTAAGATTATGAAGAAGAAATTAAATGCCGCGGTTGTAATCGTTCGTCACAATCGCATCACAAACAAATTCCTATTGCTGTGCTTTAAAGGCCACGCCGGACATGATTTCTGGTGTTTTCCCAATGACATCATCCTTCCGGGACATACAGCCCAAGATACGGCATTCAAACTTGTTCCCCAACAAGTGGACATCCGTTGTCGTATCAAGAAAGAAGCCCTCACCTTAACAGATGAACACGGAACAGAGCTACACTTTGTGTTGGCAGAACACGTATACGGTAGCCCTCACCCTCTTCACAATGTTATCAGAGAGGTTCGGTGGTGTACAAAACAGGAAATCAAGATGCTCATAGATGCAGAGGTTCCAGACGAGGTATGGCAACTTTTGGAATAAAAAACAGAGCGAAAAAACTCCCGCCGAACCAAGTTCCGCGGGAGTTTTGCTTTATTTATAGGTTAAATCGGATAGAAGCTGTTCCCATTTATCGGCAATATGCTCCTCAGCATACTGTTCCACACCTTTAACAGCAGCAGCCCCCATCTTAATACGAAGTTCTTTATCGCTCATTAGCTTGGCCATCTTGAGAGCAAAATCATCAACATCTTTTGCCAGAAAACCGTTAACCCCGTCAACAATCACTTCGTTAACGGAAGGAGCATCGGCAAAACCGATTGCCGGCAGCCCATGAGCTTGTCCATCTGCCAAAGCAATGCTCAAGCCCTCATAAGCTGCAGGCCAAGCCATAAAATCTGCGCTCCGATAAACCGCCTTCACATCATCGGCATAGCCCATAAACTCCACCTGATTCTCAATACCAAGCTGTTCGAGTTGCTCAAGCAACCGTTTATGATAATCCGGATGCTTGATACTACCATAGAGTTCAATTTTCCAATCCGGAAAATCATGAGCAATCTTGCCGAATGCTTCAAACAAGAGATGTTGGCGCTTTTGGGTTTCATCCACGCGGCAAACATAGATGATTTTTTTCTTTTCAACACTTAAATCCGCACGCTCGGCAGGAGGAATCTGAGCAATGATATTGCCGATAATACGCTCTTCATGCTTGGGATAATCATCGCCGATAGTACCTTTAAAGCTTTCCAGCAGAAGGTCATAAGCAGCAATTTTTTCCAGTTGTTTTTTATAAATGCGATAACGGATGGGCTTTTTACGCAGAGGGGCAAAAAATACCGGCGGATGATTATGCACCATCAAAACAATAGGAATATCATACTGATGCAAAAAGCAGACATTATAGACATCTTTAAGAAAATAGCATATAATAACATCCGGCTTGATATCGCGGATGGCTTTGGCAAAACGGAAACTGGCAGGTTGAAACACGGCTTTAAGCCCAGTCCAGATATCTTTGACCAGATTTCCCTGCCTAGCGCTTAAATTTCTGACCCTAACTTTAGGCAACAAGTTTGCCGGTCCGGCTTGTTGTTTAAAGCTGTCAAAAACAAAATTAACCTCATAACCGCGTTTAGCCAGCATATTGCAAAAATCCCACACAAAGCGGCTGTTAACATTGCGGTCTTTGACCACCATGAGTCTCATCAAAAAATCTCCCGATAGTTAAATCAATGAAGATACTATAGCGCAAGAAATTTCAAAACAAAACCGCAAACAATCAGATATCCAAAAATAAGAATAAAAAAATAAAACCTATTGACTTAGAGTAGGCTCTAAATATTATGATCGCCAAGAATCGGAAAAACAGAAAGGAAAATAGATGCAATATCTTGATAAGATAAACTCACCCAAAGATATCAAAACATTTTCAACCCAAGAACTGGAAAGCTTGAGCACGGAAATCAGACAAGCTATTTTAAATAGGGTCAGCCACTTGGGCGGACACGTTGGCCCCAACCTAGGTATGGTTGAAGCAATCATTGCCATGCACTATGTGTTTGAAAGCCCCAAAGATAAGATTGTTTTTGACGTTTCACATCAATGCTATGCCCACAAACTTTTAACCGGACGCAAAGAGGCTTTTTTAGATCCATCAAAATTTTCTGAGTATTCAGGCTACACCAACCCGGCAGAAAGTGAGCACGACTTTTTTGTTGTCGGCCACACCTCCACATCCGTAAGTTTGGCCTGCGGATTAGCAAAAGCCAGAGATTTGAAGAAAGAGAAACACAATGTTATAGCTGTTATCGGTGATGGCTCACTCTCGGGCGGAGAGGCTTTTGAAGGCTTTAGCAATGCTGCGGTTTTAGGTAGCAACATGATTATTGTGGTAAATGACAACGAAATGTCCATTGCCGAAAACCACGGCGGTCTATACAACAATCTTCGCCTACTAAGAGAAACCAACGGAAAGGCCGAATGCAACATGTTTAAGGCCCTTGGCTTTGAGTACCGCTATGTTGCCAAAGGAAACGATATTGAAGAGTTGATTAAAACTTTCAAAGAGGTAAAAGACATCTCTCGCCCGATTGTGGTTCACATCCACACCCTCAAAGGCAAAGGCTATGAATTTGCAGAAGAGAACAAAGAGAAATGGCACTGGAATCTTCCCTTTGATATCAAAAGCGGCCAAAACACCATCAAATTTGATAGCGAAAGCTATGGAGATATCACTGCCGAATATCTTATCTCTAAAGTAGAGAAAGACAAAGACGTTGTTGTCCTCATGGCCGGCACCCCCGGAGCAGTCGGATTATATCCGGAACGCCGCGCCAAACTCGGGAAAAACTATATAGACGTCGGCATTGCCGAAGAACACGCGGTTGCCATGTCCTCTGCCCTTGCCAAAGGCGGCTGCAAACCTGTCTACTTGGTGATGAGCTCTTTTTCCCAAAGAACCTATGACCAACTTTCACAAGACTTGGCAATAAATAACAATCCGGCGGTCATTCTGGTATTTAATGGCGGAATTTCCAGCATGGATGCCACCCACTTGGGTTGTTTTGACTTACCGATGATGTCAAACATCCCCAATCTTGTTTGCCTCTCTCCGACAAACAAGGAAGAATATCTGAATATGTTGGATTGGGGAGTTGAGCAAAAAGAGTACCCTGTTGTTATCAGAGTTCCCCGCGATGTTATTTCCGGCGATCAACACCAACCCAAAGTGGAAGAATTTCTGAACCGCTATGAGGTTGCAACCAAAGGCAGCAAAGTTGCCGTTTTGGGCCTTGGAAATTTCTTCAAGCTCGGCCAAGAAACAGTTAAGCTTTTGGCAAAAGAAGGAATTTCAGCCACTTTGATTAATCCAAGATTTTACAATAAGTTAGATGAAGAAACCTTAGCATCTCTAAAAGAAAATCATCAACTGGTTGTCACTCTGGAAGATTGTGCCTTAGACGGCGGCTGGGGTGAAAAAATCGCCCGTTTCTATGGCAACAGCGATGTCAAAGTGCTGTGCTATGGTGCCAAAAAAGAGTTTGTTGACCGCGTTCCCGTGGAAGAACTTTACAAGCGCTATCGCTTAAAACCGGAAATGATTGTCGAAGATATTTTGAAGATAATCAAATAGAATGAAGAAAAAGCTGCTCTTTTAGAGCAGCTTTTTTCTTATCACAATCTCCTACCCTACGTCTATACCAAAGGCAAGCTTTGCCAGCAAACCGATAAGGAATGAGATAAGCGCCACCGAAAGGCTGATACCGGACATCTCCAAAAATTTCGGCAAGAAACGTTCAGATTTCACTACTGCCAAATAGTAATTAAAGACAGCAATCAATAAAATGACGGTCAAAATCATGCAAACAAGTGCCGGCAAGTAGAGATTAGCCGGAAAGATAAGATACGGCAAAACCAAAAAGATAACCGTAAAGAGATAAGTCAACCCGGTATAGACACTGGCTTTTAGCGCATGCGGATTACCGTCTGCCCTCTCGGCCAAATAGTTTGATGCCGCCATAGATAGAGTTGCGGCAATACCGGTAATAATCCCGGCCAAGGCAATCATGGTGGTGTTGGCCAAAACAAAAGTCAATCCGGCAATGGTTCCGGTTAGCTCGACAAGAGCATCGTTTAAACCCAATACCATTGCACCGACATAGTTTAGCCGATCTTCATCAAGCATTCCAATCAGCTCTGCCTCATGCTTTTTTTCATCATTAATAATGCCAGATACTTCAGGAATTTCTTTTTTGAGCTGTTGCAAACCGTTAACACCGGCATATTCATGCAGTTCCAGAAGTTTTATCACAAAGGTATAACCCAAGACATAAGTCAAAAACCTAAACCACCAAACTTTGAGCATATTGGGGCGAACTTCTTTTTGCGTATAGTGCTTCCAGATAGCGGCGTGATGAGCCTCGTCTTGAGCAATTTGCAATAAAATCTTCTTGTTTTTCTCATCTTTCACCGTTTTGGCAAAATAACCATAAATCAGAGAGCTGTTGAGTTCATCTTGCTGAAATTCAAGCATCAGTTTTTGAGCATCCAGAGAATAAGACATAATAAAAATCTCCTTTTAGTCCTGTTTCAAACTTTTATAAAAATTCCACCCGCCGGCATAGCTCAAAACATTGTCAAAGCCGTTTTGTATCAAAATTCTCGCCACCACATAGCTGGTATAACCCTTAAAACAATGAACCATAATCGGCTTGTCTTGAGGAAGCTCGGCCAATCTGGCTCTGATTTGCCCGGCCGGAATATTGATGGCACCGTCAATGTGCTCTTTTTCATAAACAGCCGACGGACGCACATCCAAAACCAGCATACCGTTAAAATCAAGCCCAAAATATGGCTTCACAAGGCCTTGGCGAACATTTTCAATTGCCATACCAATGAGGTTAACCGGATCTTTGGCACCCGAATATGGAGGCGCATAGCAAAGCTCGGCATCTCGCAAATCAGCCGTTGTTCCGCCAAGACGCATAATTGTGGCAATAACATCTATGCGCTTATCCACACCTTGTTTGCCCACAGCCTGCGCGCCAAAAATTTTTCCGTCTTTGCCGTAGAGAACTTTCAAGACCAAAGTTTCCGCTCCCGGATAATAACCGGCATGAGAATTGCCCAAGATAAGCATTTTTTCATAAGGAACAGAGGCTTTTTTGAGGTTTTTTTCATTTTGTCCGGTAAATGCCGCCGTGAGTTCAAAAACTTTGACAATGCCGGTGCCTTGCGTGCCGGTATAAGGATAAGGATGTTTTCCGGCAATATGGTCGGCAATCAACCTTCCCTGGCGGTTGGCAGGCCCCGCCAAGGCAATCACGGTCTGTTGGCCGGAAACAAAATCTTTGACAGCCACACTGTCACCACAGGCATAGATATCGGGATAGTTGGTTTGCATATATTCATTGGTAACAACAGCACCTTTTCGGTCAGGGTGATGCCGGCTTTTTTAGCCAATTCCGTTTCCGGCCTAACCCCGATTGCCAAAATCAGCATATCAGCGGCGACCTTTTTGCCGGAGGTAAGAATAACACCGTCCCAAGCAACGCTTTGCAAACCATCCGAAAGATAAAGAGAAAGGTCATGGCGTTTCATCTCTTTATGAATGAGGGTTGCCATATCTTCATCAAGCGGCATCAACACCTGCGGCGCCATCTCCACCAAAGATGTCTTAATTCCCAAATGGCATAAGTTTTCAGCCACCTCAACACCGATAAACCCGCCGCCGACAACCACGGTATTTTTAGGCTTGTTTTGAGCAATAAAAGCCTTAATGGCATCGGCATCAGCAAGATTTTTCACCACAAAATGCGGCAAATTTTCTATTCCATCAATGGCTGGCACAAAAGGTTTTGCCCCGGTTGCCAAAACAAGCTTATCATAAGGATAAACATCGCCATTATTAGTGATAACGATTTTTTTATCGGGATTAATCTCGCTCACCGGTGAGTTGAGTTTGACATCAATATTAAAAAGCTGTTTTAGAAAGGCTGGCTTAGCCACTTGCATATCATCGCGATTATCAATGACACCGCCGATAAAGTATGGCAAACCGCAACTGGCAATAGAAGTCTCCTCGGTTTTTTCCAAAATGGTGATTTCGGCTTTTTCATCAAGCCTTCTCATTCTGGCGGCAAAACTGGCACCTCCGGCACCCCCGCCGACAACAACGATTTTCATGATATTTCTCCTTTGTTAATCTCTCTATTTATATTGATATTCACACAATTTAACTCAAACCCCAACAGATATATCTCTTTATCCCCAACACTTTGGAACAAGCTCTAAAGATATCAGAAAAAAGGATCATAAGCCCATTGGAGCAAAGCTTGGCGCTGGCGTTTTCGGCAATCGATATCAAAAGCCAAACAGTTGTTGAGTATTTGCGCTTTGTGGCGCCTAAAAGCACGCCATCTTTTAATTTGCAAAGCATCAATATCAGGAATTCTCCGCCCCATATAATAGCGGCAATACCATTGAAACCAGCCACGCACATCAGGCGGAAAAATCCACCCTTTCTGCTGCCAAATAAAAAGTGGCTGTCTTGATTTTATCTTGAAATAATTACAGTTAACATCTGGTTTTTGAGGTGAAAGCTTAGCATTTTTAAACCAACAAGCAGGGAATTCATTTTGACAATCAGTCATGTAATGCCCCTCAAACACACCAAGCTCGAGCATTTTTGGGGGTGTAAGTTCCGGCACAAATTCAGGAGCAAAATCCTGCCCCTCTTTGGCGGCATATTCATAAGAATAGCCCTGCTGCATTTTATCACAAACAATCACCATGGATACTTTCCTCCGCTTTTTATCAATAGATAAGAGCAAGAAAGGATTTTTCCAACAGATATTCTTGAAGTTTGGAGAAGCAGAATTAAGTTTTTATGCAACGTAAGGAGAAAAAGATGAAAATAGCAAAATCAATAAAGAAACTTATCACCAAAGAAAAAACTTTTGCCGACCACTGGTTTGAAACCGATGAGCGCTTTCGTTTTGCACTTTTAGCCTCACTCAACATGGGGCTGAGGTATGTCATATTTGTATTGCTGAGCCTGATTCTTAGCACCCTGCACTACCAACTGACCTTGCTGCTGATGTGGCTGATTTCTTCCTTTATTGCCTTTTATTCTTACAAAAAACTTGTTTTTGCCACTGAGGGAAATCATTTGCAAGAATACCTAAAAAGTATTTCCATTTGGATTCTGAGCTATTTCATCAATGCCGGCGTGCTGGTGCTTTTGGTTGAGAAGTTAGATTGGAATTTATATCTGGCACAAGCTGTAGCCATTGGCTTTTTGCTGGTGACCAATTACTTGTTGTTCAAACACTTTGCCTTTCGCAAACCCTCTCCCCTCCGCCGTTGGGAAAAACTATTAAGCATGTTTGACATCATTAAAAAAAAAACTCTCCCCTGAAGGGAGAGTTTTTTATCTGAAAGGCCCAGATGGACTCGTCTTGCTACGTAGATTTCGCGCTTTGGCACTCGATAACTTCGCTTCGGTCAAGCCAGTCGTAACGCCGTCTTTGTTGCCTTTCGGCAAATCGCCGTCTAACAACTGCTATAGCTCTCGGCAAAAAATGTCCACCGGACATTTTTTGTTCCTGCGAGCCCAACGACCTCGTTGGTTCGAGTGTTTTATTATAAATTCACCATAAAAAAACTCTCCCCTGAAGGGAGAGTTTTTTTATGGTGGGCCCAGATGGACTCGAACCAACGACCAGACCGTTATGAGCGGCCTGCTCTAACCAACTGAGCTATGGGCCCAAAAAACATTGCCTACATAAGGCTTCAGAACCCTGCAAAATAATTCCTTTCCAAGAGCAGACCTGAGTCGCTTCGTAAAGCTCGGTCAAACCACCTCGCTAACTGCGCTCCTGTCGTTTGCTCGTAACGATTGCTCCCTGCGTTGCCACTTGGTCGCAATCTAACTACGCGGCACCTTCCGTCAAAATCTCTGCCACCAGGCAGATATTTTTTCTCCAGCTAACCAACTGAGCTTTTGCCCCAAAAAACATTGCCTGTTTCAAACTTCAGAACAAACACCCATCAGTCATCCGCAGCACCTAGAACTTAAGCGAATTATTTGCCGCCGTCAAGCTATTTTTGCATAAAATTCTCATATAAAAAAGCCGACATTTTTGTCGGACTTTTTTCTTATTGATCCAAGAAACTCCGCAACTTGCGCGAACGTGACGGATGTTTGAGTTTGCGCAAAGCCTTCGCCTCAATCTGACGAATACGCTCACGCGTAACATTAAACTGCTGACCAACCTCTTCCAAAGTGTGATCAGTGTTCATTCCGATACCAAAGCGCATACGCAAAACACGCTCCTCACGCGGGGTCAAAGAAGAAAGGATTCTGGTACACGTCTCTTTTAAGTTGGAATGAATAGCAGAATCCAAAGGCTGCAAAGCGCTGTCATCGGCAATAAAATCACCCAGAGAAGAATCTTCTTCATCTCCGACCGGAGCCTCCAAAGAAACAGGTTCTTTGGCAATCTTCATAACCTTGCGGACTTTTTCAAGCGGCATCGACAAACGTTTTGCCAACTCTTCCGGCACCGGCTCACGCCCCATTTCCGCCAACATCTGGCGAGAAGTGCGTACCAACTTATTAATTGTCTCAATCATATGAACCGGAATACGAATGGTGCGCGCCTGGTCGGCAATAGAACGGGTAATTGCTTGTCTGATCCACCAAGTTGCATAAGTAGAAAACTTATAACCGCGGCGATACTCAAACTTATCAACCGCCTTCATCAAGCCGATGTTGCCTTCCTGAATAAGATCCAAGAACTGCAATCCGCGATTGGTATATTTTTTGGCAATGGAAATAACCAAACGCAAATTGGCCTCAATCATTTCTTTTTTGGCTCTTTCGGCCTCACGTTCACCTTTTTTGATGGTATCGACCATACGACGATATTCACTGATGGGCAAACCGCACTCTTGTGCCATTTGCGCAACAGACTCTCTTAATTCCACAACTTCGGCACCGTATTTTTCAACAAAAGCCTGCCAATGTTTGTCTTTTTTGTGAGAAACTTCCTCTAACCAGTTAGGCGAAAGCTCTGATTTCTGATAAGCCTCCAAAAAGTCCTCACGCTTGATTTTGCAAGAAAGCGCATAACGCATCAACTTTCCCTCAAAACCCATCAAACGTTTGTTTAGGTCATTTAACTGTTCAACCAACTGCTCAATACGGGTGGCATTAAGGTGGATTGAGCTCATCAACTCAACCAAATCTTTTTTAACCTGCAAATAGTGTTTTTCAACCGTCGCACTAATTTTCTTGCCGGCCAAGACAGCCGCCACACGCTGATTTTGGATTTTCTTCAAATCATCATAATAGCTCGAAATCTTATTCAAAATATCCAAAACCGGTTCTTTAAGAGCCTCTTCCATGGCAGAAACAGAAGCAGAAGAGCGGCCTCCGTTGCCATCAAGATCATCTTCATCGTCCTCTCCGTGGCCCTCGCCATCGTCACCCTCGCTCAAATCATCTGCGGCATCATCTTCCGGCTCATCGTCAACAGTGCTGTCGAGTTCAATATCATCTTCGGGAAGATCATCATCAATATCTTCCATACTTTCTTTTTCAGCAAGCTCTTCAGCTACTTTTTCCAAATCTTCACTGGCTGAAGTATCCTCTTCTTCAAACTCCATACCCTCGACATCGGCGCCATACATCATTTCCAAATCGACGATATCGCGCAACTGCATGGTACCATTAACCAACTCATCACGCCAACCGGCAATAGCTTTAATTGTCATCGGACTCTCGCACAAACCGTCAATCATAACGGTTTTGCCGGCCTCAATACGTTTAGCTATGGCAATTTCGCCCTCTCTGGACAAGAGCTCAACGGATCCCATTTCTTTAAGATACATTCTAACCGGATCATCGCTGCGGCCGAGTTCTTTTTCATCAAAATTACCGCTTTCGTCTTCGTCCTCATCAAAATCATCATCCTCAACCGCATCGGGTTCAAAACTGTCGACATCAGACTCGGCAATGATACTAATCCCCATATCAGAGATATTGGTCATAATATCCTCAATATTTTCGGAAGATTCTCTTTCCGGCGGCAAGGCCTTATTAAGCTCCTCCACGGTAATATATCCGCGAACTTTTCCTTTTTCAATCAAACGCTTAACAGCGCTTCCTAAAGAATCGATCAAAGGAGCATCTGCAGCCTGCCCCTCATACAGATCTGAACTTTCGATATCTGACATTAACGTTCCTTATTACTACAAAACCGGTTTTTGCATAAACTTCGAGCTAGAGCATTTTGTAATAATTTTTGAATCAATTGTCAAGAGTTTCCGATAATTTTTCGCAAAATTTCTGCCGATTCGCTCTTCCTAAGGCAGATCTCAATCAGCCCCCTGTAATGACAGCAAAGAATCGCGCTCTTTTTTCAAGGTTTCATACCGACTATAAGCCTCCGAAAACGACTCGTCGTTTTCCATTTGCCTTGCACACTCTCTAATATCGCTTTCAATCTGTTTTAGCTGCACTTCTAAAATTCTTTCATCAAGATTTTGGCGCATTTTTATCACATCAGGGCATTGTTTTTTAAGCATTTTCAGCTCAATGTTTTTTTGTAAGACATCGGCAAATCCTTTATCTTTCAGAGACTGCAACAAGTCATCGGTATTTTCAAATTCCGCACCGTCATGCACCATCTCGCATAAGGTCTCAAACAACACCTTAAGTTTTGGTGACTTTATCTCAAAATTGAGCAATTTTTCCTCATATTCCTCAATCAACTGAGGATAAGCAATCAAGGCCGAAACAACAAACTCCGCCACCAAATCATCCAGATTGGTTCTGACACTTGAGGCCAGAGAGATTGTAGTTTTCTCCGTTTTGCCGAAATGAGTATTTTTATCTTGTTGGCGCCAAGCCCCCCTACCGATTTCATGATAAATTTTGTTTTTCATATCCTGCGCATAGTAGCCGCGCACGGTTTCATCGGTAATTTTGGATACTTCTTCTCTGATGTTTTTCTCAAGCAAAGCTTTTTGCTCCGGCGTATTAAGAGGCTGCCCGTCAACATTTTTCTTCCACAACAAGTCCTTAAGCGGCATTGTATCATTAACAACCTTAAGAAATTCCTCTTGCCCGTGAGCTTTGAGAAATTCATCAGGATCTTGCTTGTCAGGCAAAAAAGCATACTTCAGAGAATATCCAGGTTTCAAAATCGGCAAAACTCTATCCACCGAGCGAATAGCGGCCCTCACCCCGGCGCTGTCACCATCAAAGCAACAAATAGGCTCTTGCACCACTTTCCAGGCCTCAGCAATTTGGTCTTCGGTCAGAGCTGTTCCGAGCGGTGCCACGGCGTAAGATATGCCATACTTATCCATGGCAATAACATCCATATACCCCTCGCAGATAATAAGGTTTTTGGCCTCATAGCCGGCATCCCGAGCGTTATTGAGGTTATAGAGCACTCGGCGCTTATTAAAAACCGGGGTTTCCGGCGAGTTCAGATATTTAGGCTGGCTTCCGTCCATCACGCGGCCGCCAAAGGCAATAACCTTGCCCCGTTTATCAATAATCGGGATCATGACTCTGTTGCGGAAAAAGTCATGAGGTCTGCGCCCCTCTGGAATAGTCAAAAGCCCGAGCTCTGCCATTTCTTTTTCGCTGATTCCCTTAGAAGAAAGCTGAGCCTTAAGCCCATTATTGTTGGGTGCAAATCCAAGACGGAATTTGGCAATAATCGCATCATCAAACCCACGGCCATAAAGATAATTTAAGGCCTCCTGCCCACCGGTCAGGCGCAAATTTTTCTCAAAAAATTTGCACGCCATTTCCATAATATCATAGGCAGAATTACGCTTCTCGACCTGCTCTTTGCTTTCATGCGAAAGTTTTGGCAGCGCCATTCCCACCTTGTGGCCGAGTTTTTCAATAGCATCCATAAACGTAAGACCGTTGGCATCCATCTCAAATTTGATGATATCACCATGCGCGCCGCAGCCAAAACAATGGTAGAAACCTTTAGCTTCATTAACGGTAAAAGAAGGCGTTTTTTCATTATGGAATGGACACAAACCGGTGTACTCACGCCCTTTACGTGTGAGTTTAACTTTTTGACCAACCACGTCGGCAATAGAAATCTTTGCCCGCAGCTCGTCACAAAATCTTTGCAGCTCGGTTGTGGCCATTTTCCACCATCTTCAAAACTTAAGAGAGCAACCCCTTAATAATGCCGTTGGCTTTGCCCATATCCAACTGGCCGGCATACTTAGATTTCAAAGCTCCCATAACTTTGCCCATATCTTTCATGGAAGAAGCCCCGGTTTCAACAATAATGGCCTTAATGGCGGCAGTTGCCTCTTCTTCGCTCATTTGTTTTGGCAAAAAGCGCTCAATAACGGCAATTTCGGCTTTTTCCTTATCAGCCAAATCCGGACGCTTTCCATCCAAATACATTTTGATGGAGTCATTGCGTTGTTTAATCATGGATTGCATCATCGCCATTAATTCGGCATCGGTAGCTTCTTTAGCGCCCTTACCTCTGGCTTCAACATCTTTTTCCTTTTGGCCGGCAATAATCAAACGCACGGCACTGGTGGTGGCCGCGTCATGAGCCAACATAGATTCTTTCAGAGCTTTTTGTAATTCTTCACGCAACATTTATATTCTCCTTTAGCTTTTTACATAGATTGGCATTTACTTTACACGTCTATCTCAAAAAAATCAATTGCCTTTCTGCACATCCTGCACTATTTTAAAACCAGCCAAGGAGGACATAAAGATGAAAAAAATTTTAAGCATTCTTGCCATAATGAGCATCGCCGCCAATACCGCCGCACAAGAAACAGAGGTCATCAACGCCGATGTTCAAAAAAGCTTTGAACAAACGCAAAAAAGCATGCAGCAATCAATTGAAAAGATAGACCAGCATATGCAAAAAGTGATGCCGGCCCTCTCAGAAAGCATGGCGCAGATGATGCAAGATTTTTTCAGAACCCTCCCGCCGCTGATGAAATCGATTGAGGAAAATCAGGTTCTGAGCAAAGCCGCAGAGCAAATGAACAAAGAGATAAATACTCAAATTCAAGAAGCCAACCGCACTTTCAAAGATTTCAGAGCCTACCAAGAGCAACAAAAAAGTAATGAACAAGATAAGTTTATGGTTGCCGGCAGCAAGAATGATAACGGCAAGACGCTTGACTTTTCTTTTAGCCAAAATGAGGAACGCTTGCAAGAGCTGCAAAAGGCTTTCAACGCCAAAACCGCACCCGACCAAGCGGCAGATTTCAGCATTACCGATTTCAAACAACAACGCCTAAAAGGCAAAGATTTCAAAATTGAGTTTATTGATGGCAGAAACTACCTGGTGTATGATGATGGAGACAACTATTGCTATATCACCGGCATTGCCGAGAACAATATCATCATCAGAGTGCAGACCTCCGGCCCTGATGCTCTGGCGCGGGCGCGCAACTTCATCAAAAACAGCCGCCGCCAAATAGAGCTCTAAAAATAGCTGCGCAAGGAGATAAGACTCTCATCCACATCATGGCCGTAGTTTTGCTCATATTTATAGTGCAAAGCCACGGCCCGGTTGGTTGCAAGAGTAAAAGAAGTTTCCAACTTATAAACCATTTTTGAGCCGATTTTAGAGGTTGCATAGATTTTTTCAGCCTCGGCCAACAAACGCCATCTGCCAAAATCGGCAAAAGCACCAAAATTTGCCCCCAAGCCGAGCCATTGATTGTTGGGTAGGAATCCGCCATAGGCGCCATGAGTGTTGCCCAAAGCAAACAACCAGATATTATCTGTCAGGGCATAAGTTCCACCTCCTCCCACGGTCAAATGAGCTGCATATCCCTCCTCTTGCGTTTTGGGGTTAAAGTCCCTTGAAACCCCGGCCAAGACTTGAAAAGAAAGCGGCGCAAACATTTCATCTATCGGCGAAATTGAACGAATACCGACCAAGTCAAAATTTTGCAAAACATATTTATCAGAGCTGTCATAGTGCCTAAAAGCGGCATTAAGGAAATTGATTTCCGCCCCCCGCAAAAATCCATAAGTATCATCAGTTAATGAATGGTATGCCGGCCGATAAGAAATTTCCTGAAAAGCCTCGCCATTTCTGAATCCAAATCCAACTGTTGCACGCATAGATTCATGAGCGTCAAAAGGCTTTTTGCCTTCTTTGAGCTCTTCAATATTGCCTGGATTTTTAAGTGAGTTTCTGGCGCGCAGCAGAGCAAAACTTTGCTTACGATAATCGGCAAGCTCTAATTTTTTGGCCACATATTGATATTGCACAAATTGGTAGGCCGTTTCGGCAACATTAGCTTTGGCTGTTTCATCCAAGGCGGCAATATCATAATCTTGTTCAAGAATAACCCGCAAATAAGCCTGGCGCTCGGTTTCATTCATCAACTTATAACGATGCCTGATTTTATTTTGCCGAGATGGCCGGTAGTTAATGCTTTTAACCAAACCGGGTGTCCGATACACGGCCTTAACCGTATCTAGGGGAATAGCCTGAACAGGAAATTGTTTGGCAAGCTCTAAAGATGGCCGCACGGCATCCAAAACCTCCATCAACATATAAGAACAATTGCGAGAGAAGAAGTAGTAGCGAGATTGCGCCTGCCCCACCTCCCACAAATGGGCCACAAAGAAATCAAGCTCTCGAGGAGAAAAATCAAGATTAAATTCCCAAATATCGCGGTTTTCGATATTGTTATAAGTGTTGATGATGTCATAATAAGGTTTCACGGTAAAACCGCCATAATATCCTCCAATCAAACCATAAACGGCAAAAAGGACACTGTTTTCTTTTCCCTCGGTAAAAGCACCATAGTTAGCCCCGTGCGCCAAGAGCTGAGTTCCTTTTCTGGCAGTGTCGATTCTAAGAAGTGTGTGCCCGAACAAAGAAGATGGGTTGTTCATATAAGCATCGGTAAAAAGGAATGTTACACCGGCCGGCCGCAAATCATCATAAAATTTTTCATATTCACTGCAAGAGGGAAATTCGTAGTCAATAATCCCGGCTTTGGTCAAAAGTTTGTAGCGGGAGGGAAAAAAACATTTGGTTTTATCATCATTAGATTGGAACAAGGCAATAGTCGCCTCAAGTTCACTTTTAGGATTAACTTTTCCGTTTTTGCTCAAAAAGAAATTCGGCGTATCAATCGTACTTTCATAACCCTCGCCTTTGGGCTGATAATGGCCAACGGCAAGCCATTCGGGAGAATAGGCAAAATCATCTTCAGCCCGCAAAGGATAAGCAGAGATTAATAAAAAGAAAAGCGAGAAAAGCCCCCGCTCATATAAATACCGCCACAAATTCATTAATTATCACACAAAAAAAGCCACTCTTAAAGAGCTTTAAGAGTGGCTAAAAAATTAAGCTTGGGCAATGTTTAACAATTTTAAGGTAACATCAACCGCGTCAACATTTTCATTGTCAAACAAATAAGCAAATTGAGCGCTGGTCTTAGCTCCCAATTCCTCACTGTCAACATTCAAGATACCGGCCAGAGTATCAATGGTTTCACCATGTCCGGCGGCAGCATCCATAGCAAACTGCTCCATGTTGTTTTCAACAAAAGCCAAAACCATTCTGCCTGTTCCGCCCGAAACCCTTCCGTTAGGATCACATCCGGATGTACCAAAGGTAATACCGAAAGTTTGGGTAGAAAAGATTCCGTTAGTTGTCACCGCCAAAGCTTGGGGACCGATTCCGCTCTGTCCGCGCCAGGCCATTGAACCCAGACCGCAACCGGTGCTGTCAACGGCATAAGAAGGAGCAGCAGCCAGTAAAGCACCGCCAATCAGTAAAGAAGCAAGATAAATTTTCTTCATTTTCAATCTCCGAAATTAATAAAAGACGAAACAACTTTAACATATTCTCGCCAAAAGTATAGAACAAACAAAAGTTTTCCAACAAAGAATTTGCTTGATTTATTTTTTATTGGTGGTAGAGTAAGAGGCATCAAAACAAACACGAGCTGTGATGGAGTACCCCTCCCTCGCAGTTCGTTTTTTCTAACTCTAATAATTTTTAACAACAGGTGAAAAAAATGGAAAAATTCCCTTTAACCAAAGTAGGGTTTGAGGCCCTTGAGCAAGAGTTAAAAAATCTAAAAGGCGTAGAACGCCCCAACATCATTGCCGCCATTGATGAGGCGCGCTCACATGGCGACTTGTCAGAAAACGCTGAGTATTCCGCCGCCAAAGAAAAACAGAGTTTCATTGAAGGCCGGATTCAGGATTTGGAGGCTGTTTTGAGCCGCGCTCAGGTTATAGATGTTGCCAAAGCCAACTATGATGTCATCCGTTTTGGAGCCACTGTCACCGTTGCCGATGAAGACACCGATGAAGAAAAGACATACCAAATTGTTGGTGATTATGAGGCTGATATTGAAAAGAACAAGATTTCACTCTCCTCTCCATTGGCCAAAGCCCTGATTGGCAAAGAAGTCGGAGATTCGGCCAATTATATGGCTCCCGGCGGCCGCAAATCTTTTGAGATTCTTGAAATTAAATATATTTAAGTTATATAAGAAACCACCCTTTCGGGGTGGTTTTTTGTGAGCAAAAAATTCTTGG
>CALXVX010000042.1 GCA_944392215.1 uncultured Alphaproteobacteria bacterium
GGAAAATTGTTGGAAGAAGCGGCAGAAATGTTTGATGATGCAAAAACGCTTCTTATCACCTTTGCTGAGAAGAACAAGCTCTCGGCCAGGGCTTATCATCGAACTTTGCGGTTAGCAAGAACAATTGCAGACTTGCAAAAAGAAATAAAAATTAATAAACTGCATGTAGCCGAGGCTCTGTCTTATCGCCGCAGCCTGCCCGGCAGAAGATAAACGGGAGTTTTAATCATGAAAAAGTTTGTTGGTCTGAAAACTATTGCAGCTGTGCTTTTGCTCGCCTCTTGCAGCAAGGAAAGTCCGGAACTCATCCCTTGTATGTGTGACGGAAGCGAATCGACTTTGGGAATGTTTGATTGTATGTGTGAGCCGGTTAAGAAAAAACCGGTTAAGCGTTTTTCTTATTTGCAGGATACCAACAAGCCCAGATATCAGACTTTGATTATTGATGAAGACCAGCAAGATGCTTATTTTTGGCTGCACCAAAGCCGCGACAGCTTTGCTCCCATTAAGCTTGAATATGTTGATTTCCGCATCAAAAAAGGCGGCGAGTATGAAAATTACAGCGACAAACTAGGTAATTACCGCTTCCGTATCTTTGGCTGCCGCAGAGAGAGTAAGAACGTGTTCTTGAACCAAGGGCGCGCTATGCAAAAAGATATGCGTTTCTTTGACGTGTTCTTTGAGACTATGAATGATTTTTATCCGGTTGTGGTCGAAAAAAGCAGTCCTTATTATCCGGCTTCGGATAAAATTCAAACACCGGAATATATTATGACCGCCGAGATTACCGATTATTTCATGAATATTTGCGATGAGTTCGACTGGGAAAATGTTAAACAGAAGAAACTGCGTAGCGGTTCTTCTGAGATGACGGTGGTTTGGCGGGTGATGAGCCTTGATAAACAAGAAGTTTATTGCAAGGGTATGACAACCGGTTATGGCCAAATCTCTGAGGGCGAACCTAATGGCGAGACTTTGCTGGTGGAGCGCGCTTTTGAAGATGCTTTGACCAAAGTACCTGAAATCCAGTGCTTTAATTCTACCGTAGCACAGAGGATTCGACCAGAAGAAATTGCTAGACAACTCGCGTATCTACAAGGGATTGAAGCCAGAAACCAGACTTTTGCCTCTCAGTATGGGCAGGAGATAAAGGGTGTCGAAATGCTGCAAGAGTGTGCCGCCGGAATGTTGCCTGCTCAGACAGAGGTTGTTATGCGGCCGGTGGTTACAACTTCTTTAGAGCCGGTTTATTCTATTGAGGAAAGCTCCGGTATTGCAGGAACAGGTGGGGCAATTGAGATGACATCTGCCGTGGCGGGAAGCGGCTCTGTTGTGGCCATAGACAGCAAGTGCAAGGCTGCTCGTATTGATGAAGACGGCGGCGTTGTAATCCAGAATGTATCGGACAATGTTAAAATGACAGATGATTATTGGGTTGATGTGCCACTTGAGACAGAAGATAAGGGCCTTGTTGATAGCAAGCAACTGGTTGAGGCCTCTTTTGCCGATGCTAATAATCGTTTCTGTATCCAAAACCAAGCTCCTTATGAGAATTTGAACGCTCAGAATCTCTATAAGGTCAGAGCCTCTGTGGTTTCGGTTGAAAATGCCAAGGGGCAGAAAGGCGCAGGGTTGATTATTGCTAACAATCTGGTTTTGACCTCTGCTGATTTGATGGTGAAAGACAATAACTCTTTCAAGCTCAAAACGATTAACGGTAAAGAGATGAAGGCTGCTGCAATGCGGGTTAACCCCAATAAAAATGTGGCGCTATTGTTGTTGGATCAGCCAACGCAATTTGCTCCGTTGCCGTTGTCGCTTGATTTGCCGGAGGTTAATAAAGATATTCTCCTGACTTTGGGATTGCTTGATTTTGATACCGAGGGTGAGGGCTATTTGGATAATGAAGGTAAGGTTATCGGATATCGTTGGAGTGAAAACGGCGATGCCGAGATTATCGTTGATACCTTTGTTCAGACTGTGACCCTGGGCGGTGCGTTGATTGATAAAAACGGTAATATTGTCGGCTTGTCACACAAGGCTAAGAAGACAGATGATAATCCGGACCTCTTTATTCCGATTGAAACGGCTCTGAAAGGTTTGGGGCTTGAGATTTGCGGGCGTGATTTTGGAACCCGTAAACCGGTTGGGTTCAAAGCTTACACTCCTTTGGCTGATGCAATTGATGCCTCAAAGGATAAGACACCGGTGCCGATGAAAGGTCTGGAAAGAAAGTAGTTCTTTCAAACCAAAAGTCTTAAAAGTAAAGTCCGCAACGCGGACTTTACTTGCATTTGGCAAAAACATTACCTAAATAAAAAGAAGGTTGAAAACATAAGAAGGAAAGACAGATGACAACAATTTTGTGCGTGCGGCGCGGTAATGAGGTGGTGATGGCCGGAGACGGGCAGGCTACTTTGGGAGAAAGTGTTATATTCAAATCCAAGTCGGTTAAGGTTCGTCGGATTGGCAACGGTAATATTATTGCCGGTTTTGCCGGTGCTGCCGCAGATGGAATCACCTTGATTGAACGGTTGGAGGCCAAGCTTGAAAAACACGCCAACCAACTCAAGCGGGCGGCGGTGGAGTTGGCCAAAGATTGGCGAATGGATAAGTATTTGCGCCAGCTGCAAGCTTTTATGATTGTGGCTGACAAAGAGACATCGCTGGTGATTTCTGGAACCGGAGAGGTGATGGAGCCGGATGATGGAATTATCGGTATCGGCAGCGGCGGAAATTACGCAATGGCCGCGGCTAAGGCTCTCTATGAGGTGCCAAACCTGCCGCTTGAGGAAATTGCCGCCAAGGCCATGAAAATTGCCGGTGATATTGATGTTTATACCAACCATAATGTGATTATTGAGAGAATAGCCAATGACTAGTTTCAGCCCAAGAGAAATTGTTTCTGAATTAGATAAATACATTATCGGCCAAGAGGAGGCCAAAAAAGCAGTGGCTGTTGCTCTGCGCAACAGGTGGCGGAGAATGCAACTGCCTGAGAAATTGCGTGAAGAAATTGTGCCAAAGAATATCTTGATGGTGGGGCCGACCGGGGTCGGCAAGACCGAAATCTCTCGCCGTTTGGCCAAGCTTGCAAAAGCGCCGTTTATTAAGGTTGAGGCAACCAAGTTTACGGAGATTGGCTATGTGGGCAGAGATGTTGAAAGCATTATCAGAGATTTGGTGGAGATTTCTTTGCATGATACCCGCAAGGTTATGCGCAAGCAGGTTAATGCCAAAGCTGAAGAAGGGGCTGAGGAGCGCTTGTTGGAAGCTTTGGTGGGTGCCAATGCCGGTGAGGAGACCAGGCAGAAATTTCGCCAGATGTTGAGAGAAGGCAAGCTTGATGACAGAGAAATCGAGATTGCTTTGCTTGAGACCTCTAATGCCTCAATGCCGACAATTGATATTCCGGGAATGCCGGGGGCTTCTATGGGCATGATTAGCCTTGGGGATTTGCTTGGCGGAAGCACGCCGAAATATAAAAACCGTAAGCTTAAGGTGGCAGAAGCGCGTAAGATTTTGATTGATGAGGAAAGCGACAAGCTTTTAGATAACGACACCATTACCCGCGAGGCTATTAAGGCTGTTGAAAACGACGGTATTGTCTTTATTGACGAGATTGATAAGATTGCCGGCAAGTCTGAAGGCGGGCGGGCCGATGTCTCAAGAGAAGGCGTGCAGAGAGATTTGTTGCCTTTGATTGAGGGAACAACGGTGACAACCAAGTACGGCATGGTTAAAACCGACCATATATTGTTTATTTGCTCGGGTGCTTTCCATTTGGCAAAGCCGTCTGATTTGTTGCCGGAGCTGCAGGGGCGTCTGCCTATCAGAGTGGAGCTCAAGGCGCTTGACCACAACGATTTTGTGCGAATTTTGACGGAGCCGGAGGCTAACTTGATTGAGCAATATACAGCCTTGCTCGGAACCGAGAATTTCAGCCTCAAGTTTGAAAAAGAGGCGATTGAAAAGATTGCCGATGTGGCGGTTGAAATCAATGAAAATGTTGAGAATATCGGTGCCAGAAGGCTGCATACGGTGTTGGAGATTTTGCTTGAGGATATCAGCTTTAAGGCCTCTGACCGCAGCGGGCAGGAAGAAGTGATTACGGCCGCCATGGTTGAGGAAAAACTCGGCAAATATACCCAAGCCAGCGACTTGTCTAAGTTTATTTTATAATGACGATACGTTCCGGACTTTATATCCACTGGCCGTTTTGCCGCAGCAAGTGTCCGTATTGCGATTTTTTCAGCAAGGTTGAGAAAAACGTGCCGCAAGATGCGTTGGTGGATGCTTATCTGGATGACATAAAATATTATGCCGAGCTGGCGGATGTGAAAACGCTTGGTTCGGTGTTTTTCGGCGGCGGTACACCCTCTCTTTTGAGCCCTTATAACATTGGGCGGATTTTGGAGCAAGTGGCGGCCTGTTGGCAGCTTGAAAAAGGGGCGGAGATTTCTCTTGAGGCTAACCCCAATACAGATCGTCCGGGGTTGTTTTCTGATTTGCGCAAAGTCGGGATTAATCGCTTATCTTTAGGAATTCAATCTCTGGAACCTGAGGGGTTAAAGTTTTTGGGGCGCACGCATTCGGTTGATGATGCTCTAAAAGCGGCGGAAGAGGTTTTGACACTGTTTGACAACACCTCTGCCGATGTCATCTACGCCAGGCCAGGTCAAAGTTCAGCCGCCTGGCAAAAGGAGCTGGGAGCGCTTTGCTCTTTTGGATTTAAGCATTTATCTTTATATCAGCTGACGATAGAGGAGGGCACGCCTTTTGCCCGCAAGGGAATTAAGGCCGCTGATGATGAAACCGCCGCGCAGCTATATAACTTGAGCCGCGATATTTTGGCACAACACGGCTATTTGCAATATGAGGTCTCAAATTATGCCAAGCCTGGTTATGAGTGCCGCCACAATAAGCTTTATTGGCAGGGGGATGATTATATCGGTGTTGGCAACGGTGCGCATGGGCGTCTGCATATCGGGGGAGAGATTTTTGCGACGACACATCCGCGAAAATTAGAAAAACTATCTTCCCTTGAGCGGGCAGAAGAGCTTGTTTTGATGGGCCTGCGCCTAAACCAAGGGATAGATAAAGCCCATTTTGAAGAATGTTGCGGCCAAAATTGGGACCATTTGATGGATTCAAAAGTAATTGCACGCTTGGTGCAAGAAGGCTTGGTTGAGGATTTGCCGCATTGTTTGCGCCCGACATCTAGCGGGTTGTTGGTTTTGAATGCGGTGATTGCGGAGCTAGTCAACAATGCCATGATTGTCGGTGACAATTAGGAGCATCAGGACCAAAAAGAAAATCATGGCAAAGCCGGTTCTAACCGAGATATTATCGGGAATTTTGTTGTATTTGTTTAGGGCAAAGACAAAAAACGGCGCGGTCAAAACCAGAGCCACAACATAGCCCGGGTTTGGCGCCAAGCGCATGGCCATGGTTTTGGCGGTAATCAACGCGGCAGAAAAACTGACAATATAGATGCCGACTTTGATGACTTTTGGCGCAAACACTTGTTGGAAAAAGCCTTTGAACCCGGGGTGATTCCTTTTGATGAAGAAAACGGTGTTGTAAACTCCGCTCACAAAAGTGGCCACTACCAGATAATAGAGAATATTTTCCCAGACATTTTGCCCCATCATGGCGATTTCTTTGGTGGCAATACTCATGCCGGCGAGGGCAAAGACGGCCGGGGCGGTATATTCGGCCACGGCTTTGCTGATGGGTGTTTTTATCATGTACCAATAGCAAAGGGTGAAGCCAAACAAGACCAACAGCAGGGTGATAAAGGCGTTGCTGTCTTTTACAAGCTCAAAAAATAAAGAAGGGGTGATAATCCACCACAGGGCGGTGGTGACAATTGCGGTTACGGCCAGAGATCGTGAAGTCGGACCGGCGCCGAAATTGGCGGAAGCAAAAAATATGTGGGAGTCATAAATACCAATCATCCAGCCCTGAAAGATGAGCAAATCCCAGTTGTAGGCACTGGTTTGGAGCGGTACAAAGAACAGAAACGGAAGAAATACGAGGGCAATGCCAAACCCCCGCCATATTCCCAGAACATAGCCGTTTAGTTTGTGTTGTTGGTTGACCAAGGTATAAAGGGCAGAGAAAAAGCCATATACCAATCCGTTGATAATCCAGAGCATATCAGAAACTTTCCGTTTGTGATGATTAATATAAGCCTTTGGTGCAGAAGTTAAAGGAGGCCTGGGTATTTTTGTTAATAATTGGCGGCGGAGGGGGACTTGACAAATGGATTGTATTTATTGTATACGTATTATGTATATATAAATATACGAAAAATGTTAACACAAAGGAGGAAAGAAATGTATGATCCTGAAGAAGATGAGCGTAAAAAATATGCGCGTTCTAATTGGAATAATTTATCAACCAGAGAGGTTGTGAGTGGATTGATGGAGGGTAAAATGCCAATTACCCGAAACAAATATGATGTGAACAAGGGGATGTCACAAACTTATTATTTGGATGGAAAAGGTAATGAGAGAGACAGACCCATATGGGAACAAACGGAGCAAAGCCGTGTGCCGACAACAAATATGACAAATATAAACAGCGGCAATGGCAATATGGGAACAACACAAGCTATGGGCGGCAATCAGCTTGGGCAAACTGGAGCAAATAGTTTTGCCGGAAATGCCAACAATAATTCAAATTCGGTTTTGGCGGCGCAAAACAAGCCTGCGATGTCCGGGGGGACAGCGCCTGCTCAGCCGGACAATTCAAACAGCATGTTTAATAATGTTCTTAGAAAAGGGGAGCAATTGGCATCAGCCGGGTTAAACGGGCTGACATTAGGTTTTAATGATGAGATTGAAGGCTTTTTTGGCGGATTGGGCTATGGTATGGCTAATTTGGGAATGAAAGGACTGAATAAGCTTGGTTTTGATGTTAAGGCTCCGCAAGAAAGCGCATGGGAGGCGGCTCAGCGAGGGTATGTGAAAGCCCGAGATGAGCGTAGAGAGGCTCTGAACAACGGACGACAGGAAATGCCGATTGCCTCAGCAGTGATGGAAGGTATTGGGGCAATTGCTTCTAATCCTTATAGTAGGGTGTTTGCGGCCTCAAAAACAGCGCCTTTGGCCATCAAGGCGGCTCGAAACGGCTATGCTGCGGCGGCAAGCGGAATGACTTATGGCGTTGGAAACACGGAGAAAAATGATCCTCTTGAATATGCAAAGAATATTGCGTGGGGTAGATTAGGCGCTGTCGGCGGTAATAAAATAGGAAATCTTGTATATGGTCGAGGCGACCATAGCCAACTGGGAAGGGGCCTTATCAATGAAATTACCAATCAATCGGTGGGAGCCATAAAAGATGCTTTAGATTTTGAAAAGCCTGAAGAAGATGATGAGGATGAAGAGGAAAAACAACGTCGCCAAAGAAACGGAATGGGGTATTATTAAAAAGAGGTGGTTTACTTTTGATTTTGAATAAAGTAAGCTAAAATGCACTGAGAGATTGAAAGGGATAATACATGCAAGTTGTGTCTGCCATTGGAAAAGTTTTATTTATTTTTTTTCTGGGGGCTTGGCTTTTAGCACCATTTACATTGCAGAGTTTTTACCCTTTCAATCTTTGGTTTTTGCTTTATGATATTTTTTGTCTGATTTGGTTTGAGGGAGAATTGTTTGTTCCTCGGTCTGCAAAATATCGCAGTTTGCTTTATTCTATGCAAACCGGCAGAAATAAGTTGTTTTATGTGGTTTTGATTTTATCTGTGATTATCAATTTGATGTATTGGCCGACAACGGTGGCAATGTTGTCTCGTGGGTATATAAGAATTGATTGATGAATGTTGTTTTTATAGAACCCAGCGGTACTAATATCCTTCTTTAATTTCTTGTTTAATGTTTTGAAAAGTCTGAAGAAGATGATGAGGAAGAGGAGGAAAAACAACGTCGCCAAAGAAACGGAATGGGGTATTATTAAAAAGAGGTGGTTTACTTTTGATTTTGAATAAAGTAAGCTAAAATGCACTGAAAGGAACGCAGATGACAATATGGGATAAACTTTATAACGCGATTATTTTTATAATATCGTTTTTTTTGCTGAGTATAGCAGTTTTTTTCATGATACTTCCGTTGAAGGTTCAATTCTACGTTCCTTTCAATTTTCTTTTTTTGGTGTATGATATCGTAATTATCGTTGGGGTCGGCACTGTTTTTATTTGTCCGCGTTCGTTTAAAATGCAAAAAATTTTTTATAGAGTAGGTAATGGTGCCTGGTTTTTTGTTTGTGTGTTTACTTTGTCTTTTATTACTTGCTGTTTGTATTGGGATATGACGTGGCCAATGATTTATGGCGCCTTTAGGCATATTATCCCGTATTGGGAAGATATGGTATCTTTGTAGTTTTTTAACCGTGTTGCATGCTTAACACGGTTTTTTCTTGCAAATAATTTTATTTGTTTTAATCTGAAAATAGGCACACAAAAAGGGTGTGCTTAGGGCTTAGTAACCCTCACTAACTGGTCGTGGCATAACGGCCACCGATTTTATGCCGGCATTGCCTTCGGGCGGATGCCGGCGAATAGAGCTTTTGCTTTAATAAGCTGGGCCACTTAGTTTAGTGTGGTTACTAACATCCGCCCGCCTTCTGTATTTGAAGCGCGGGTTTTTTATGAACTTTTTTCTTATAAGGATGTTTTAACCATGAAAAAATTTTTGCTCCTTGGAATTATGACTCTTGCAGCCTGCGGAACTTTGTTTAGCGGCACAACTCAAGAAGTGACTTTTGATGCCAGCACCCCCTCAACAACGGTTTATATCGACGGAATAGAAGTTTGTAATACTCCCTGCAAAACAACAATAGACCGCTCTGCCGATGCTATCCAGCTGGTGGCCAAAAAGAAAGGATATAATGACCGCGTGATAACTCTGCGCTCAACCGTCAACCGAACGGCCTTTTTTAATATCACTTTTTGGCCCAGCTGGTTGACTGATGCGGCAAGCGGCGGTGTGTGGGAATATAAACAAAACCAAATCTATCTGCAAATGGAGCCTAAAGGTTTGAGCACCGTGCAAAAACAAGAGTTTCTTAAAAAGAGCCAGGCAAAACGCTTTGCTTTATTAAATTTTGAGGCCTTGCAATATGAGGCCGCCTTGGGTAATGGCGGTGAGTATTTGAGCGCTCTCAGCACTCTTAGCGGAAAAAATGAGGAACTCTTGACCGCCGCGTTGCTTGAGAAAGATAATGAGGTTGCTTTTGTTAACTCTTGTTTGGCGCAATAAAAATAAATCGTCTTAGTTATTTCTTAAGCCTCTTGTGCTAAGAGGAAAAAAATAACAGGAGTAAAAATGTTTCAGAAGTGGATAGAGGCCGGAAAGGTCTATTGCGACCGCCGAATGTTGGTGATGCTTCTGCTTGGTTTCTCAAGCGGATTGCCATATCTGTTGGTTTTTGGCACTTTTAGCTTGTGGCTCAAAGATGCCGGGGTCTCTTTGGCCGCTATCGGCTTGTTTTCTTTGGCACGCACCCCTTATAGCCTCAAGTGGCTGTGGTCTCCCATTGTCGATAGGGTGAGGCTTCCGCTGTTTGGCCGCTTGGGCCGCCGCCGCGGCTGGGCGTTGTGTGCACAAATAGGTTTGTTCTTGGCTCTGGGGGGAATGTCTGTGACCAATCCGGCTTTGCATCCGTGGCATATGGCCGTGTTTGCTTTTTTGACCGTGGTGGCCTCGGCAACGCAAGATATTGTCTTGGACGCATATAGAATCGAAAGCTTTAATAACCGTGAGCAAGGCGCCGGTGTGGCCGTCTTTGTTTTGGGGTATAGGTTCGGAACACTTTTCTCAGGCGCAGGGGCTTTGTTTATGGCCGCCGTTTTGCCCTGGGAAGATGTCTACAAAATCATGGCCTGTTGTGTTGTTATCGGCATGATAACGGTATTGTGTGCAAAGGAACCGCAACAAACAGAGCTTCTCCCCGCCAAAGGTGAGAAAAAATCTTTCTTTGCCAGAGGCGTGCGGTTTTTGAAAAATGCCGTTTATAATCCTTTGGCAGATTTTATGGGCCGCCCACATTGGGTTTTGATTCTGCTGTTTATCTTTCTCTACCGCATGAGCGATGCCTATATGGCGCCGATGGCTTATCCGTTCTATGATGATATGGGCTTTAGCAAAATAGAAATTGCCTCTGTTATTAAGGTTTATGGCGTGATTGCTACCATTGTCGGTACTTTGGTCGGTGGCTTGTTGGTCAGCCGTTTTGGCATTATCAAGTCTTTGTTGTGGTGCGGGGTGCTTCAGGGACTTTCAAACCTCATCTTTGTTTGGCAAGCTTATGCCGGGCATAATATCTATGTCTTGATGGTGACAATCTCTATCGAAAATATCTCCGGCGGAATGGGCACCGCTGCCTTTGTGGCCTATCTTTCCTCTCTTTGCAACAGCGCTTATACCGCCACCCAATATGCCCTGCTCAGCTCTTTTATGAGCCTGGCCAGAGATGTCTTTGCCGCAACATCGGGCTTTGTGGCCGGGGCAATATCTTGGGCGGCGTTCTTTGTCCTTACTGCACTGATGTCGGTTCCGGCGCTTATTATCCTCTTGTATTTGGTGCGTAAGCGATCTTTCGGCGAGCCTAAACTTTATAAGGCAGGCGCGAATAAATAAATTCACTCAGCCAGTTTGGCAAAATGGAACCAAGCCAGGAGACAAACCTCATCGGCCACGGAAAAGCTATCAATCCGACATTGCGGCTCAATCTCTCGGCAATGATGGCGGCCGCTTTGTCTGCCTCCATAAAAAACGGCATCGGGCATGTGTTTTTATCTGTAATGCGGGAGCGGACAAAACCTGGGCAAATGACACTGACGTTTATTCCCTCTTTTTTGAGGGCTAGGCGCAAGGCCTCTCCCCAGGCCTTTACTCCGGCTTTGCTGGCACTATATGACGGGCAGGTCATGAGCCCGTGGTAGCCGGCAATGGAGCTGGTGATGGCAATGCTCTTGCAGGCCGGTTCTTTGCGCCGGCGGTAAATCTCAATTGTCGGCAAAACCGTGTTTAAAACCCCAAAAACATTGGTGTTGAAAGTGTTGTATATGTTCTCGGTTGTTTCTTCTCCGGTGGAGATGCCCGCATTGGCAAAAACCAGGTCAAGCGGAGCCTCTTTTTCGCACTCTTCTATCCAGGCTTTGGCGGCGGCGCGGTCTGTGATGTCTAAGACTTGGGTGTGGACACTCACAACCTTGTTTCGGCGGCAGGCTTTGGCTACTTGCTCCAGCCGCTCTTGGTTGCGTCCGCAGATAAACAAGTTATCAACCCCTGCCAGGGCATAGTGTTTGGCCAAGGCCTCGCCTATTCCGCTAGAGGCACCGGTGATTAAGACATTTTTAAATTGAGGCATATTTTTTCTCCAAAGTAAAAACTTTTTAAATATTTGATTATATAATACACCAAAACCAAATTTGAGGAGTGTTATCTTGACTATAGCAAGCATGACCGGATTTGCAAGAGCTTCCGGCGAATTACAGACAGATTTAAGCAATATCTCTTGGTTGTTTGAGGTCAAAAGTGTCAATGGCAAAGCTTTAGATATCAAAACCAAACTGCCGCAAACTTTGGAGGATTTGGCTTTTGAGTTTAGGCGGGTTGCCGCCCAATACCTTCAGCGCGGCAGTGTCAGCGTCTATCTGGAGCTCAAACGCACGGCTCTTTCCAGCACGTTGCAGGTCAACACTCAGCTCTTGGAGGAACTCACCCAAAAAGCGCTGGAAATTTATCGCGCTAATCCTGATGAAATCGGCAAACCGCAAAGCACTGATTTGCTCCGCTTGCCGGGTGTGTTGGAGGTATCTGCCCCGTCTGAAGAAGATGAGCAGGCCTTGCGCCAAAAGCTTTTGGCTGAATTTGATGCCTTGTGCCGCCGTTTGCAGGAAGACCGCAAAATAGAAGGTGCCAAAATCAAAGAGGCCTTGATAGCTATTTTGCAAAAGATAAGCTCTGTTGCCGCAAAAGTTGAGAAAATTGCCGAGGAACAGCCTGCCAAAATCAAGGAAAAACTCGAAAACCAAATCAAACAATGGGTTAACCCGGCCGAGGTGAGTGAAGAGCGCCTCGCTCAGGAAGTTGTTTTTTATATTACCAGAGCCGATATCCGCGAGGAAGTTGACCGCCTCAAGGCCCATGTCAAAACCGCGGAACAATTGTTGGAAAGCTCAGAAGCTGTCGGCCGCAGGCTCGATTTCTTGTGCCAGGAGCTCAACCGTGAGGCTAACACAACTTGTTCCAAGTCATCAGATGCAGAGTTGACCGCCTTGGGGATGGAGCTAAAGGCTCTGATAGAGCAGTTTCGCGAGCAAGTGCAAAATATAGAATAAAAAGGGAAGGTGCCATATGAATGAGATTATCAACCGTTTGAGAAAAGTGCGCAAAGGAGCCATGTTTATCATTGAGGCGCCTTCTGGAACCGGCAAAGGTACGGTGATTAAGGAGCTGCTTAAATGTGATCCAAATATCAAATTCTCGGTCTCGGTTACAACTCGCAAACCAAGAGAGGGCGAGGTTGAAGGCGTGGACTACTATTTTGTTACCGATGAGCAGTATGATGAATTTTTGGCTCAAGATGCTTTCTATGAATATGTTGATTCTCAATATGGTTCTCGTTACGGAACACTGCGCTCGGAAGTAGACAGCTTCATCAATGTCGGGCAAGATGTGATTTTTGATATGGACTGGGCCGGTGCCCGCCAAATGCGCAAAAAAGCCGGGCCGGATGTTGTCACCATCTATTTGTTGCCGCCCTCAATTAAGGAGCTTCGTCATCGGCTTGAAAACCGCGGCACAGATTCCAAAGAAGTCATTGAACAGCGCATGGGTATCATCTTGGAAAAAATCAGCCACTGGGATGAGTTTGACTATGTTATCGTCAACGTCGATTTGCAAGAGACCGTGACCAAAATTCAAAAAATCATTTCCGGCGAGCGCATGAAAAGGGTTCGGCAAGTCGGCCTCAAGGGGTTTGTGCAGGAATTGGTTAAAGAAGCCCAATAAAAAAAGGTCGTATAATGGCTCATCTAGAGGCATTTTTTCGAGGTTCGAAAAATTCACGTACTTATGTTTCTTTGGTATCTAGCTTCGCTGCGGCATGCAGTAGCTGCCTAGCTTAGGCAAGATATTCCAAAGAGCTTGCAGACAAAATTGATATCAACATATCAATTTTACTTAGCGCTTGCTAAAATTTTTCTCACTCTTAAAATACCTCTATCTGAACCATTCTCCAACCTTTTTGCAAATCTCGTCTGGAGGTTTTCTAGAGCATAAATATTATTGCTGATTTTTGTTTTGGAGTTGGGCTCTCTGCTCGGCGCTCATGGCCTTATAAATTTTGGCGGCATTTTCTTTGGCCTTTGGCACTTTTAGTTCTTCTGCCTTTTGGTAAAGCCTAAACGCTTTTACAAAATCTTTGCCCACACCGATGCCTTTGGTATACATCCAGGCCAGAACCTCAACCGCTTTGGGGTCGTCTTTTCCTGCCCGGTAGGTGATTTCGGAAAGCTCCATTGGCGTAACCTTGTTCTCGGCAACGGCTTTTAAGGTTTGTTGCCATTTTAGTTGGGCTGCCTTCTGAGCCCTCTCATCTGCTTGCGAATCATAAGTCAGATTTATCGGTTTGCTTTGGGAGACGGTGAAAGTTTCTGTTTGTGCGGCAGGGGCACTTGGTTTGACGGTTACCTCTTCTTTCTTGCTTTCGGCGTCCGGATTGGCGCGGTTGAGAACAAATAAGGGTAAATATCCCTCGTTGTCTGAGCGGATGATATCTCTGTACAAGTCATCAAGGCTGGCGGCATGAGCCGAAGCGCCGAGCCCTAAAAACAGCGGGATAATCCACAAAATTTGATAAATTGTTCTCATTTCTTTATTGCAAGTTTTTTAAACAGTGTAATAATATCAAGAGCTTGTTTTCTGTGCCAGCAGATTTTGCGGCTTATAAACAACTAAGGATATAAAATGAAGAAAATTTTTGATTCAATGACAGAATTGGTGGGAGATACCCCTTTGCTCCATTTGCACAAATGGGCGGAAAAACATCAGCTTAAGGCTAATATTTTGGCAAAATGCGAGTTTTATAATCCGTTGTTTTCTATTAAGGACAGAGCTGCCCTAAAAATGATTGAGCAGGCAGAAAAACAAGGCAAAATCACCAAAGACACCGTGTTTTTGGAGGCCACCAGCGGCAATACCGGTATTGCTTTGGCCGCTATTTGCGCTGCCAAAGGCTATAAACTGGTGATTATGATGCCTGAAAATATGAGCAAAGAACGTATTTTGCTGATGCGCTATTTTGGCGCGGAAGTGGTCTTGACACCCAAAGAAGACGGTATGCGCGGCGCCTTGGCCAAAGCAGAGTTGTTGAAAGAAAAAAATCCCAATGTGATTATGTTTGACCAGTTTTGTAATGAGGCAAATTTGGATGCTCATCGTTTTGGCACCAGTATTGAAATTTTGGAAGCAACCAAAGGCGAGGTTGATGTTTTGGTAGCCACTGTCGGCACCGCCGGAACTTTGTGCGGAACGGCAGCAACCTTAAAAACAAGTAATCCGGATTTGTATGTTGCGGCGGTGGAACCTCAGAAAAGCGCTGTCCTAAACGGCGGGGAGGCCGGAATGCACGATATCCCCGGAATTGGTGCCGGATTTGTGCCGCCTTTGTATGATAAGTCTTTGGTTGATGAGGTCGTTGACATTGCTGATGATGAGGCCTGGGGAACAGCTGCCGATATTGCGCTTTGCGAGGGATTGCCTGTCGGAATCTCTGCCGGAGCAGCTATTGCCGCGGCAACCAAATTGGCCAAAAGAAAAGAATTTGAGGCCAAAAATATTGTGGTAATTTTGCCTGATGCCATCAACAATTATCTCTCCCGTTTGGGGTAATAAACGTTCTTTAACCTCTTGATAAAAACTATTGCCAAGAGGTGTTTTTGCGGATAACTTATGCCTATGTTTTAATTCTAGAAGTACTGAAATGAAACCTACATCTATTCTCGGACGATATCTGACCAGGCAAATCTTGTTTAATTTCTTTGCTGTTTTGCTGATGGTTTTGAGCGTGATTATGCTTTTTGAGGTGGTGGAACTTTTGCGCCGCACCT
>CALXVX010000043.1 GCA_944392215.1 uncultured Alphaproteobacteria bacterium
AAAGTCGTAACATCACCAGAAATTTCAATATCGTAAAGTCCTGCAGTCTTGTAAGTATGAGTATTGTTAGCATCAATAGTTCCATCACCCCAGTCAATTTGATAATTGCTGCCCGTGATTGTAAAGATGATTTTGCCACCTGCGGGAGAATCCACTTGAAAAGCTAGCCCTTGTTCCCGATACCTTGGCGCGGTATCCCCACAGCCAGGGGTGCAGCTCTTGCAGGTCTTTCCGGCAGGGCAAGAGGTGAGCGTGTAGGCAGAGCAGTCTGTTCGCTTGCAGGTGGTGCCGATCTCACATTTACTTGGACATTTGGCATAATATTGATCACAGCCGAGTTCGGTCTCGTTGTCCGCTAGACCATAGCAGGGATCTGCAATGCAGGTATAAAGTGTTTTGCCAGTGGTTTTATCAACGCAGGATTTTGAGGTATCAACTTTTTGCCCGGTGGTACACCCTCCACCATCTGCCGTGGCTACATATTTGTCCGGGTTGCAAATACATTTATTATATTTGCCGCCACAACTGCTACCGGAGAGAACATATTCTCCGGTGCAGTTGCTGCTGTTATAAATATAGGTGCTGGCACAAATAGTGCAACGGTAACAAGAGAGGCCGGGAACCGGGGATACAGCCGCACATTCGGCATTGCTCGGCCGCGAGGCGGCAGAATAGAGGCCGTAAGTATTACAAGTCGGTGTAACATGTGAACTTGCATTACTTTGCTGAACCCTGCTTCCAAAAAGAAAGGTTCTTTGATAGTCCGGAAGATAATAGATACGCGCCTGCGCAACCAGCGCAAAGCCGCAACAAAAGGCAGCTGCCAATAGAATTTTTTTTAACACCACACACTCCTAACACACTTGTACGTTTATGGTAGTATGTTTTCAGGAAAATGTCAATATTTAATATAGGGGTTAGGTAATTTGAAACCCCGCCTTGGGTGAAAGGCGGGGTTTCAAACTATGCGAATTTTTATAAATCTATTACCATCTTGGCAAAGGTGAGGCCTTGTTCCTCAAAAATATCACCCTCTTGGTGAAAACCTATCTTTTCATAAAAGTGAATGGCGGTTAGTCTGGCATGAATAAACATCTTCTTATATCCGGCCTCCCGGGCGCGCTGCTTGGCGTATTCTACCATGGCACGGCCGATGCCTTCTCTTTGGTATTTGGTATCTACCGCCACTTGAAGCAGGCGAACAGTGTCATTGTCCACGGGAGCCAGCATTAGGCCTCCGACTAATTTATCATCTAAGCATTCAACACAACCAATGTGCAAATAATTCATCTCTTTTTGGCGGTGCGAATCCAAGAATTTTAGTCCCAGGGGTTCCAGTAAGACTTTATAACGCAGTTCAACCAACTCATCATAGCGAGTGGAGCCGAAATCAATGTCAATCATCTTTCTCATCTGATTATACTCCAAATAATACCTATACTCTGATTATAGTCATATTTTCACTTCATAGTCAATCCATAGAAAATTATCTGATTAAATTTAGGTTGCGAAATTTATTTTTTCGGGTATTTTCAATAATAATTTTATGAGAAGTTTTGGGGATTAAAGTCAAAAAATGAGTGAACATAATCTGGACCTAATTCGTAATTTTGCAATCATTGCGCATATTGATCACGGAAAGTCTACACTGGCAGATAGGTTGATTGAGGCTTGCGGCGGGCTTGAAAAAAGAGAAATGACCGAGCAAGTGCTTGATAATATGGATATTGAAAAAGAGCGCGGTATTACCATTAAGGCCCAGACCGTGCGTCTTAATTATAAGGCCAAAGACGGCAAAACTTATCAGCTCAATCTTATGGATACCCCCGGGCATGTGGATTTTTCTTATGAAGTTTCTCGTTCTCTGGCCTCTTGTGAGGGTTCCGTGTTGGTGGTGGATGCTACCCAAGGCGTGGAAGCACAGACTTTGGCTAATGTCTATTTGGCTATAGAGAACAACCACGAAATTGTGCCGGTCTTAAATAAAATTGACCTCCCTTCAGCTGATCCGGAAAAGGTTAAAAGACAAATTGAAGATGTTATCGGGCTTGATGCCTCCGATGCCGTTGAGACATCCGGCAAAACCGGGCTTGGCGTGCCGGAGCTCTTGGAGGCTATCGTGCACAGGTTGCCCGCTCCCCAAGGTGATGAAAATGCTCCACTCAAGGCTTTGCTTATTGATAGCTGGTATGACAGCTATTTGGGCGTGATTATTTTGGTGCGTATTCACGATGGCATCTTGCGCAAAAAACAACAAATCAGAATGATGTCTAACAACGCAACTTATCAGGTTGAAAAAGTTGGCGTTTTCTCTCCGAAAATGACGGATGTCGAGGCTCTGTATCCGGGCGAGGTCGGCTTTATCACCGCCAGTATCAAAAGTGTCGGGGATTGTCATATCGGAGATACGATTACCGATAATAAAAAACCTTGCGCAGAGCCGCTTAAAGGATTTAAGCCCTCGGTGCCGGTTGTGTTTTGCTCCATATTTCCGGTTGATTCCAGTCAATATGACTTGTTGAAAGATGCTTTGGCAAAGCTCAAACTCAATGATGCCAGCATTGATTATCAAAATGAAAACTCCGCTGCCTTGGGACTGGGATTCAGGTGCGGATTTTTGGGCCTCTTGCATATGGAAATTATCCAAGAGCGTTTGGGCCGCGAATTTGACCTTGATCTTATTACAACCGCCCCCTCTGTGGCTTATAAAATTCACTTGACCAGCGGTGAGAACATCACGCTCCACAACCCTGCCGATATGCCTGACCCGACGCTTATCCGCTCCATTGAAGAGCCAATGGTTAAGGCAACTATTTTGGTGCCGGACACCTATCTTGGTGCGGTCTTAAAACTTTGTACCGAGCGCCGTGGCGAGCAGGTGGAACTCACCTATGTCGGCTCCAGAGCGATGGCTGTCTACAATATTCCGCTCAACGAAATCGTTTTTGACTTTTATGATCGTCTAAAATCTATCACCAGCGGCTATGCCAGCTTTGATTATGAACTGACCGGCTATCAGGAATCTGACTTGGTTAAGGTGCAAATTCTTATCAATGAAGAAGCTGTTGATGCCTTGGCCTTTTTGTGCCACAGAAGCGAGGCCGAATCCAGAGGACGCCAAATTTGCGAGCGGCTTAAAGACCTCATTCCCAGGCATTTGTTCAAAATTCCCATTCAGGCAGCCATCGGCGGCCGAGTTGTGGCGCGTGAGACCATCTCTGCTTTGAGAAAAGATGTGACGGCCAAATGTTATGGCGGTGATGTCACTCGTAAGCGTAAGCTTTTGGATAAGCAGAAAAAAGGCAAGCTCAGAATGCGGCAGTTCGGCAAGGTCGAAGTTCCCCAAAGCGCGTTTATTGAGGCTTTGCGTATTGGCGACCAATAAAAAATTCCGTCTGGAGGTTTTCTAGAGCAATTTTGTGCGGTCTCGAAAAATTCATGTACTTCTATGTACACTAGAATTTTTCTCGCCTTCAAAATCACTCTATAAATTCCACCAGCCGAAATTTTTGGGTGCCTTGTTTGGGCTCCGGTACTTTTGCCTTTCAAATCGCTCTATCTGAACCATTCTCCAACCTTTTTGCAAAAGGTTGTATAACGCCTTCAAAATCACTCTATAAATTCCACTAGCCGAAATTTTTGGGTGCCTTGTTTGGGAGTTGTGTTAAATTTAAGTGGAAAATTAATCTATCCCTGCTACAATCTTTATAAACTTTAATAGTGGGAGGTTTATCATGGCTCGGGCAATCATTTTAATGATGGACTCTTTTGGTATCGGCGGCGCACCGGATGCTTGTTTGTTTGACAATGAAGGGGCTGATACTTTTGGCCATATCGCGCAAGTAAATCTCGGGCTCAATGTTCCAAACTTGGTAGAGCTGGGGCTTGCTAAGGCCGCCAGAGAGGCTGTTAAACATTCCGCTAAAATCGGAATCCAGGATTTGCCTAAGCTCAAACTGCCATCCAAATATGGGCATGCCATGGAAATGAGCAAAGCCAAAGATACAACCTCCGGCCACTGGGAAATGGCCGGGGTGCCGGTGTTGCAGGAATGGGGCTATTTTCCCAAAAAATATCCTTCTTTTCCGCAAGGGTTGATTAATGCTATTTGTGCTCATGCCAAGATTGATGGCATTTTGGGCAACGAGGCTGCCTCAGGTACCGAGATTATTCAAGAACTTGGTGAGGAGCATATTGCAACCGGAAAACCGATTTTTTATACCTCGGCAGACAGCTGTTTGCAAATTGCCGCTCATGAAAAATATTTTGGCTTGCAACGTCTTTATGATTTGTGCGAGGTTGCTTTTGAGGCGGTTAAGCCTTATCGAATCGCCCGTATTATTGCCCGCCCGTTTGAGGGGGAGAAAAAAGGCGAATTTGTCCGCACCAAAAACCGTCATGACTACTCGGTCAAGCCTTTTGCGCCGACAATTTTAAACAAGCTCAAAGATGCCGGCCATGAGGTGATTGCCATTGGCAAAATCAGCGATATCTATGCCGGCTCCGGTATCAGCAAAAAGGTTTTGGCCAGCGGTTTGGAAGAACTTTGGAACGCAACCTTAAATGAAATTAAAACCGCGCCCGAGGGCAGCTTGGTGTTTACCAACTTTGTAGATTTTGATATGCTTTACGGGCATCGGCGCGATGTGAAAGGCTATGCCAGAGCTTTGGAGTATTTTGACCGCCGCCTGCCTGAAATTGAGCCGCTTTTGCAAGATGATGATATTGTCTTTATCACTGCTGACCATGGCAACGACCCCACTTGGGAAGGGTCTGATCACACCAGAGAGCAAGTGCCGGTTCTGATGTTTGGCAAAAAGGTGATGCCTGCCAATATCGGTCAACGCAAGACTTTTGCCGATATTGCTCAGACTTTGGCAGAATTCTTTAAGCTGGAACCTTTTGAATATGGAACATCTTTTTTGAGCGAGGGAAAATGAGTTGGTTTGCTCCGAATCTGCCTAAGCAAAAACATTGCTTTTTTGATGGTCAAGGCGGTTTTTCGCAAGGGATTTATGCTAGCTTAAATGTCAGCACCAAGGGCACTGATAATATCACCCATGTGTGGCAAAATCTTGAGAAAGTCGCGGCTTATTTCGGTCTGCACTCAGACCGTTTGAATCTCTTGAAACAAGATGTTTCAAGCAATGTGGCTTATGTCGAATCTCCAAAGCCTGATTGGCTGAAGGTTGATGGCGTGGTGACAGATAAAAAAGACACGGTTCTTTGTATTCGCACGGCAGATTGTGCGCCGGTTTTGCTTGCAGACTATCAGCACGGGGTTATCGGCGCGGCTCATGCCGGCTGGCGCGGGGCTTTTGGCGGCGTGATTGAAAACACTGTCGCTCTCATGCTCGAAAAAGGCGCACAAATTGATAATATCGCCGCCGCGGTGGGCCCTTGTATCGGCCAAAAATCTTATGAAGTGGATGAGACTTTTTACCAAACTTTTGTGAGCAAAGATAAAACATTTGCACGTTTCTTTGTGCCGGGGCGCCCGGGGCATTGGCAGTTTGATTTGGAAGGTTTTTGCGTCAGCCGTTTGCAAACACTGGGGATTAAGGATATTTCCGCCTCCGGCATTGATACTTTTGATGAAGCTAACGGCTATTTTAGCTTCAGGCGCAATACTTTGCGTGGATTGGTTACGCAAAAAGGCGCTTTTCCGGTGGAAATGAGCGCAATCGTCTTATAACTGGGCAATAAAGCTTTTATTTTTGCAAAAATTGATTATAATCAGTTTTATTGTTGTAACAAGTTTGATGTCTTAAATGTCTCCTTTGGGAAAACTTACACTCGCGCTTATTGGTCTGCGTCTTTTTGGCGCGGAGGGCTTTTTTGCCGGCATGTTTTTGGGGCATATGCTGATTGATCGGACGCATTTGATTGTTTCCTTGGAGCGCCGCTTGAGCATTATTGATGACAATATCCGCCTAATGCTGCCGTATAAATATTATCGCTACTACAACCGTTTGGACGGCAACTTCTGGGGCAAAATCTGGGGTATGTTGTTGGGCGGCACCTTGTGGGGTGTTGATGGTTTTATTCTGTTCTTTATTGTCGGGCATTTTGTTTTTGATACGCCCAAGAGCCACCATGCAACTCGTTGGCGCAAAAAATTTGATCATTTTTGGGATAATCATTGGGGCAAAATCGGCGGGGCAATCATCGGCTTTATCTGCCAGAGCCGGATTATCCTTTTTTGCGGCGTGATTATCGGGTTCTTTGTTGACTATTATCGGATGGAGAACGCCACTCTTATTCCGATTGATTCCATCAGGCATTTTTGGAAAGGTATTAATCCCTTAAAGCTTTGGCGCCATTCCAAAGAGGCCCGCCATGTTTCTTTTATTCAATCTATGGCCGGTTTGGCCGCAAAAGTGGCTAAAGCCGACGGCCAAGTGAGTGAAAACGAAATCAGGGTATTTAAAAAACTTTTTGTGGTCAAAGAAGAAGAAACCTCTAAAGTGGCCAAGATTTTTAATGAGGCCAAAAAATCTGCCAAGGGGTATGAGGCTTATGCGCACCAGCTCAAGGAAATTTGTGCCGATAATTTGGAATTGCAGGAAAATATCATTGATAATCTTTTCAAGATAGCGGTAGCTGACGGCGAGGTTACCTCTCAGGCTTTTGAATTATTAGCAAAAATTGCTGAGGCTATCGGCTTGCCGGAGGGCAATTATGAGGTTTTGAAGGGTTTGTATACGCCCAAAATTAATAATCCGGTTATTCAGGATTATTACGATGAATTGGGCGTGCTTTATAATGCCTCTGATGCCGAAATTAAAGCTAAGTGGAAAGAGCTTATCATCAGGTATCATCCGGACCGCCAACAGGCCAAAGGAGCCAGTAAAGAGGAGATTGCGGCCGCTACCGCCAAAATGGCTAAAATTAATTTGGCGTACCAGGAAATTGTTAAGATGCGGAGCGGAAAATGAATGAGCTGAAACTGAAATTTTTTGATGAGCGAAAAATGCCGATAGATATGCTGGTTTTGCATTGCTCAGCCTTGAGCGGGGCGGAAATGTTTGAGGTTTTTAACGCTCAGAAGGTTAGTGCTCACTACATTATTGATGAAAACGGTCAAGTTCTGAGCGGTGTAGATGAAGCAAAGTGCGCTTGGCATGCCGGAAAAAGTTTTTGGCGCGGCCGTGAGGGGCTCAATTCTTGCTCGGTGGGGATTGAGATATCCTCGCCAAGTTTGGGGCAGGAGCCATATTCTGAAAAACAAATAAGCGCGCTTATTCCGCTTTGTCAGAAAATTATTGCCAAATATAAAATACCGGCATTTAACGTCGTGGGGCACTCGGATATTGCGCCGTTGCGCAAGGCAGATCCGGGGTGCGCCTTTCCGTGGGAGAGGTTGGCGCAAGAGGGAATTGGCTGGTGGCCAAAGGGCAAAGAGGCAACATCATCTGCGGCCGTCGATGTCAAAGAACTGCTCTCCTCTATTGGCTATGATACAAGAGATGATGAGGTCTTAAAGGCCTCGGCTTATGCGTTTTGTCGTCGTTTCTTGCCTCAATATGTTGAAAAAGTTGATGATGTTTCTTATCTGATAGAGCACGTGTTGCCAGATAATTTTGATTTTATGCGGGAAGATCTCTTTGTTAGGCAACTCCTCCGGGGAACGCCCCGGTGCGATTAGCAAGCTGTAACCCACACCGCTCCCGTTGGTCGGGGTGTTGGTCGGCGGTGCCAGGCAGCGCCTGGAGGCATAATCAAGCTGTAACCCGCACCACTCCCGTTGGTCGGGGTGCTGCCGTTGGTGCCTTAACCAAACAATCTTTGCCCTTCCAAACAAATTAATTGCAAATTAATCTTTATGCGTTAATATCATCTCCGCAGGGGTGAGTTGCCTCTGTGGAGCTTAAGAACTCCTTGCTAGGAAAAGAACAACTCCTTTTATGGGGAGCCGGGGGTATAAGGCTATGCTCGAAGAACCCGGGCTGTTCTAGCACAGTTCTTAACTCCCCGCCTTAAATTCATTTAAGGCGGTTTCTTTTAATAAGAAATTTAGGAGTTTAAAACGATGAATAATAAAAGACAAACTATCAGAGAACTTATTCAAAATCACGGAAATATTGCTCAGCAACTTCACCAGTTGCGAATGCTTAAACAAATTCCTTTAGATAAAGTTTCTCATGATACCGGAATACCTTTATATGTTTTGGATGATATGGAAATCGGCAGGCGCTCTCTGTTGCTTTCCAATCTCCATATTTTAGCCAAATACTATGGCAAAAAAATCCATATCCAACTGGTAGATTAAAATTAAAGCCTCGTCGAAACGAGGCTTTAATTCTAAAGAAGGCTTAGGGCATCAAGCGCGCCTTGCAGAATGTAGGCCGCGGAGGAGCTATCCAAAATCTGTTTACGCTTGTCGCGCGACATATCAACTTGTTTTATAAGAAAACTTTCCATAGCTTTGGATGATAAACGTTCGTCCCAAAAAGTGTAGGGCAGGGGCAATTCTTGATAAACTTTCTCGGCAAATTTGCGTACCATGGCGGCTGTTTCACCTTCCTCGCCGTTCATTTGCAAGGGCAGGCCATAGACAATGCCGCCGACTTCTTTCTCCTCAGCTAATTTTTTGATAAGCTTGATATCTTCCTTGAAACAGGTGCGAAAAATAGTCTTTTGCGCGGTGGCAACCATCCACATCAAATCTGAAGAGGCAACGCCTAAGCGCTTCTCTCCATAATCAAAGCCTAAAATGGCCGTGTGCGGTTTGACCGTATTTTTAAATTCTCTTAAATCCATAGGCTCAGATTAGCTGTTTTTGTTGTTCTGTCAAGCAATATACTTCTTGCTAATTGAATCTTAATCTTTTTTGTTTATACTTGCCCCAGTTTAAGAAATCCCTTTTTTGTGAGAGAAAACATGAAGTTGAAATATATCCTGCTTGTTTTGTGCGGACTGTTTTGTGCGAATCCGGCCAGAGCCGAGTTACAAATCGATGTGACTGGTGCCATGCGCGACCCCATGCCGATTGCTTTTCCCGAGATGATCCATGACGGTTTCTTTGTCGGCCGCTATGCCAGTCAAATCCGTGATGTGGTGATTGCTGATCTTGAGCGTTCCGGGTTGTTTAAAATTATTGATGATCGTAGCTATATCCAAGAATTTAAATCTATGGATCAGGAACCGACATTTGTTGATTGGAAAGCCATTAATGCCCAAGCTTTGGTCCAAAGTGCCGTGCAAGAAATAGACGCCAACAATTTAAGAGTGGAATTCCGCCTCTGGGATGTCTATGCCGAAAACCAGATGAAAGGCCAATCTTTTACCACTACCAAGGACAACTGGCGGCGTGTGGCTCACGTGATGGCAGATGCTATCTATGAACGCTTGACCGGTGAAAAAGGCTATTTTGATACCAGAATCGTCTATGTTTCCGAAACCGGGCCTGCCACTAGGAGAATCAAGCGTCTGGCCATTATGGACCAAGACGGAGAGAACCACAAGTTCTTGACCTCCGGCGCCTCTTTGGCATTGACACCGCGGTTTTCTCCAAACTTGCAGAAAATTACCTATATGTCTTATAGCGGGGATACGCCGCGTGTTTATATCTTGGATATTGAGACCGGCAAGCAAATGCTGCTCGGAAATTTCCCCGGCATGACTTTTGCCCCGCGTTTCTCACCTGATAGCTCTAAGGTGCTTTTGAGCTATGCCAGTAACGGCAAAACCAATATCTATGAGATGGATTTGAAAACCCGTACCAGCAAACGTCTAACCTGGGGAAATGCTATTGATACTTCTCCAAGCTATTCTCCGGACGGCAGCAAAATCGTTTTTAATTCTGATAGAGGTGGAAACCAACAACTTTATGTGATGAATGCCGATGGTTCTGATGTGCACCGTATCAGTTTTGGCTCTGGGCGTTATGCTACGCCGGTTTGGTCACCGCGCGGCGACTATATTGCCTTTACTAAAATGGCCGGGGGACAATTCTACATCGGTGTGATGTATCCTGACGGCAGCGGCGAGCGTTTGTTGGCCAGTGGTTATTTGGTTGAAGGACCGACTTGGTCTCCCAACGGGCGTGTGTTGATGTATTTCCGCCAAGAGCAAGGCGGAAGACGCTCCTCTGCCCCGGTTAAGCTCTATTCTATTGACTTGACCGGCTACAATGAGCGACAAATTATTACACCGGCAGATGGATCTGACCCGGCTTGGAGCCCGTTGCTTCCATAAAATAAAAAAATCGGAGAAATTTTCTGGTTCCTCCGATTTTTTTTATTAACCAATTTTCTCAATTATCTCAGGCGATGGTTCAGGCTTCTTTGGGCTTATCTTTATCAGTCTTTGCAAGCTTTCTGATGCTTTGGTAAAGTCTTCTTCCGTTTGGGCGTGAATAACAGCCAAAGGTGTTTTCTCATCTACCTCATCTCCCAGCTGGCAAAAGTCACTGTAACCGGTGGCATAGTCTAATTTTTGCTCCGGTGTGGTGCGGCCGCCTTTGAGCTCAATGATGCTTAACCCTATACCTCTGGTATCTTGAGTGCTGACATAGCCTTTTTCTTTGGCAAAAACCGGGCGGATGATGGCTGCTTGCGGTAAATACTTTTGCGGATGTTCACAAAAATCTTTGGGGCCGCCAAGAGCAGAAACCATTTGGGCAAATTTCTCAAGGGCCTTTCCACTATCCAAAGCTTTTTGCAATTTTTCTTTAGCTGATTTGATATCTTTAGAAATCTTGGATAATACCAATAATTCTGCACAGAGTTCCATGGTTATCTTATGCAAGCGCGAATCTACCTTTTTTCCTTTGAGATAGTCTACGGCTTCTTGCATTTCTACTGCGTTGCCTGCCGTGTGGCCCAAAACCTGGTTCATGTCTGTCAGCACCGCTTTGGTTCTGGTGCCGGCTTCATTGGCAACATTGACAATAGACCTGGCTAATTCTCGTCCTCTTTCCAAACTTTCCATAAAGGCGCCGTTGCCGCATTTTAGGTCCATCACTAAACAATCTAGCCCTGCGGCCAGTTTTTTGGAGAGAATTGAGGCCGTAATCAGCTCTATTGATTCAACTGTCGCACAGACATCTCTTAGGGCGTAAATCTTTTTGTCTGCCGGTGCCAGGCTTCCGGTTTGACCGATGATGGCACAGCCCACTTCTTGAACGGTTTTCTTAAAAAGCTCGTTGTTTGGTACGGTTTGGTAGCCGGGAATTGAATCAAACTTATCTAAAGTTCCGCCGGTGTGGCCCAGGCCGCGGCCGGAAATCATGGGTACATAGGCTCCGCAAGCTGCCAACATGGGCGCAAGCATTAAACTCACCTTATCGCCGACGCCACCTGAGGAGTGCTTGTCTACAACCGGGCCGTCTAATCCTTGCCAGCTCAAAACATCGCCGGAATCACGCATGGCTTGGGTGAGGGCGGTGGTTTCCTCTACGTTCATTCCGTTTAGAAAAATTGCCATGGTCAAAGCCGCCGTTTGGGCATCGACAATGCTTCCCTTGGTGACACCTTTGATGAAAAAATCTATTTCCTCTTGGCTGAGAGCTTGGTGGTTGCGCTTTTTGCGAATAATCTCTTGTGGCAGCATATCTTTAGTATCCTTGTTCTATGGTTTTTAACAAATCTGCCAGGACAGAACTGGCGCCGATGCGGAATTTGGCCGGGGTGGCCCAACCTGGTCCCATAATGGCGTTAGCCAGAGTGAGGTATTTCTTGGCATCTTCTGTCGTCTTTATGCCGCCGCTGGCTTTGAAGCCAACATTGGCTCCCGATGATTTGATAACCTCTAAAATGGCATTGGCGGCCTCAGGAGTGGCGGAAATTTTGGTTTTGCCGGTTGAGGTCTTGATGAAGTCTGCCCCCGCCTCAATACACATTTGAGAGGCTTTTTTTATCAGAGAAGTGGATTTTAACTCCCCACTTTCAATGATGATTTTTAGTGTCTTATCTCCGCAGCCTTCTCTGCAGCCCTTAAGGTATTGGCGGCAGAACTCTTCATCTCCTTCCAGCAGAGATTTATAGGGCAGAACCGCATCTATTTCGTCAGCGCCAACCTTAATTGCTTTTTTTATCTCTTTTTCGGTGTTTTTTATGTCTGCTTTGCCGGCAGGGAAATTTACCACGGTGGCGATTTTTACACCGGCGGGAATCTCACCCAAGGCAATCGGAATGAACTCCGGGTAAATACACACGGCCGCCGTGTTGCCATAAGCCGTGGCGGCTTTTTTGCACAAATTCGTTATGTCTTCTATCGAATCGTCGTGGTTGAGTGATGTCAAATCCAGTGATCTGATGAGGATTTTTGCTGCACTGACGTTATCCATTAGAGTTCTCCGATAAATTGTTTAACCAAAAATGTGAGATTTGCCGAGGCTTTGTCTGCCGTGCTTAGAGTTTCCTCGTGGCTGGGGTTGCCGCCTTCAATACCGGTGCAATAATTGGTTAGTGCTGAAATGCCCAGCACTTTTATGCCACAATAGGCCGCCGTCGTAGTCTCTGGTATGGTGGACATACCATTGGCATCTGCTCCTAGAATTTGACACATCCTTACTTCTGCCGGGGTTTCAAAGGCCGGACCCGAGAGCATGCAGTAAACACCCTCATGCAGTGTAATATGATGTTTGGCGGCTAATTCTTTTAGCTTGGCTCTATAAGGCGGCGTGTAAATTTCGCTCATCCCCGGAAAACGCGGGCCAAAACGCTCATCGTTGGGGCCGATTAGGGGGTTAAAACCACTCAAGTTTAAGTGATCTTTTATCAGCATTAACGAGCCTGGAGCCATTTCCTTGTGCAGGGAGCCTGCTGCATTGGTCACAATCAGACTCTCTATGCCCAGTAGCTTGAACATTTTGATGATATCGGCAATTTGGGATGCCTGATATCCCTCATAGAGGTGAATTCTGCCCTGCATGCACAAAACTTCTTTGCCGCTTAACTTTCCAACAATAAGTCTGCCTTTGTGGCCGGCAACCGTACTTTTGGGAAAGCCCTCTATGGAACTATAGTCTATATTCAAGGGCTCTTCTATCTCTTGTGCAAGCCCGCCTAACCCACTACCCAAAATAATGGCAATTTTAGGCGCTCTTTGCCCTAAAAGTTTGCGAATCTGCTCATAAAAAACAAATGCTTTTTCTCTCATTTCCTAAAACTCCGAAAAACTATATGGCAAAAGCTCTGCTGCTTTGATGCTTTGTTTGACGCCTTCTTTATTGGCCAGGTGCACCATTGTTTGCGGCAGGGCAAACTCAAGAATCCGCTGTCGGCAGGCGCCGCAAGGTGATATAAGTTGCCTGCTGTCTGCAAAAATCAAAATCTCTGCAATCTTCTTGCTGCCTCCAACCACCATGGCGGCCACGGCGCCGGCCTCGGCACAGGTGCCGACAGGAAAAGAAACGTTTTCTACATTGCAGCCGGCATACATCTTGCCATCATCTGCCAAAATGGCCGCACCAACATGAAATTTTGAATAAGGTGCATAGGCATTTTCGGCAGCCTTGTGCGCTAAATTTAAAAGTTTCTGGGTATTATTCATAACTTGCCTTTGTCAGTTAAAAGTTTTATTAATTATAATAGATTATAATAAGGAAGCTTTATTGCAAAAGCAAAGATTATTTGTTGCCATACTCACAACTCTTTTTGGGGAGACTTTTATCGTGAAAAGACTGTTGCTTGCATTGCTAGGTTTGTTGTTGGTGGTTTTTGTAGGTGCTTCTGTTTATGTTTCCACAATTGACTGGAATCAGCATAAAAATATTATTGCGCAACAGTTTAGTGAGGCGACGGGTAAAAAAATTGTATTTGCTGGGCCTGTCTCTTTTAAATTTTTGCCAACACCATATTTGAGCGCGGCTGATGTCAAAATTTTTAATCCGTCCGGGCAGGAAAAGGCGTTAGTGGAAATTCCAAGTTTGGTCGCTAAGTTGTCTCTGGGACCTCTTCTTAAGGGAAAGTTTAATGTCCAGCGGATGGAACTTAAAAATCCTCAGATTAATATTGAGGTTTTAGATAGTGGCAAACTTAATTGGCAGTCTGATTTAACCCCAGAACAAAGGCGGCAAATTGAGGATGCTCAGATTGCTCTTAACAGCGTTAGTCTCAGCAATGCAGTTCTTAATTTTGAGGATCCGTTTAGAAATGTATCTTTGAAGCTGGAAAATCTCAATGGTGAAATCGTTGCTCAGAGTATTTTGGGTCCTTATAGGATTGAGGGAAATTATGTGAAAGATAATACTCCCGAAGGTTTTGCTATTTCTATGGGGCGTTTTTCCGATAGCTTTGCGACCTCTCTGAATTTGGCAATAACTCACCCCGTATCTGAAAGCTATGTGCGGTTTGATGGAAGTTTTGCCCTTGCTAATAAAGTGTTAAATGGCAATGTGATTATCGAATCCAAAAAATTTAAGCCATTTGTTCAAGCAAATTTTAGCCATCTTGATGTTGATGATGCGTATGATTATCCGTTGGCATTGACTGCAGATATTAGTGTTAATGAACAACAATTTAATCTCTCCAATATTGTAGTAAAATACGGTGAAACGCAAGGTGCCGGAAATTTACAGATGCCTTTTAATGACGGTTTTGGTAAAGAGGGAATTAAACCTCGGATTAATGTAGCTTTTAATTTTACCGATTTGGATTTGAACCCGGTGGTGCATGCTTTTATTGCTGGTATCGGCAAATATGCTAAGCGGGATGCTATATATAATCCAAATACAGATTTTGATTTGTTGGCGGATATAAAATCTGTTCGAACAACTTATAAAGGACAGTTGATTAAAGATTTTGTCATGAGTTTTGATTGGATGGAGAACATCCTGACTTTAAATAATTTTGGAGCCACTCTTCCGGGAGATACTAATGTTAGGGCCCTGGGGACAGTGTCTACTTTTGAGGATAAGCCTTTTTATAATCTGGATACCTCTTTTGATTCTAGTGATTTTTTGAGGACTTTAGACTGGCTTGATATCGCTCCAGAGGTCCCGGTGGCTTCTACTTATCGCAAGGCTTTGGGGAACGCCAAGTTTAACGGGAATTTAATGCGTATACAAGTCTCTCCGTTTAGTCTGACTTTGGATAAAAGTTCACTCTCCGGTGAGCTTGGAATTAAGTTGGATACGCCCAGAGCAGATGTTATGCTGATTGCCAATACCGATATGATTAATTTTGACAATTATATTGCGGCTTTGCCAGATGAAGAAAAAGCCAAAACTTGGGCGCAGAGAATGCTTTACCGTTTTTCAAAATTTGGTTTCTTGAATGATTTTGATATGCAGGCAAATGTTAAAATGAACGTGGGTATCTATGAGGGCCTTCCCTTTGAAAATGTTAGCCTCGTTGCTAATCTTTTAGATGGAAAGTTGACTGTTGAAGACTTTAAAATCGGTTCGGTCGCTAATTCTTCTGTGGAAGTTAAGGGTGGGGTGTCTGGTTTTGGAGCATCTCCTATCTTTGAAGATTTTAATTATCGTTTTCTTGCAAATGATTTGGAAACTTTGATTAGTAAATTAGGACTCAGGTTGCCAAAATTGGATTATAAGAAACTTAATACGTTGCAGGCCTGGGGGGCTCTCAGCGGAGATGTTGCAAACTTTTCGACCGAAACTAATGTTAATTTGAAGGATGCAATATTTTCTTATCGAGGGATGGTTAATGGTGAGGGGGAAAAAGTCTTTTATGATGGAGACTTAAAACTTAAACACCCGGACTTTGTCAGGATGCTTAATGATTTTGATATTTCATATAATCCTGAAGCTTATTCTTTGGGGCTGTTTGATCTTGAAACTAAGATTAGCGGTGATGACAGTTCTTTCCAGGCTGATTCAATAAAGTGTAATATAGGTTTTAATGCTTTTCGGGGAACACTTCGTTACGAGCATAGTTCTGATGAGAGACCTAGCATTTGGACCAATATGGAAATTAATAAATTTGAAATCGAAAGATTCTTGAATCATGATGTTAAAGATAACGCACCTATTATTAATCCAGAGACGGGAACAAAGGCTGACTTTTTACCTCGGCCGCTTTGGGCAAAAAATATAATTAATTATGATTTTTATAAATCTTTTGATCTGGCGGGGCATTTCTCGGTTCAGGAATTATCTTATCGGGACAAGATTTTTAGGCGAGCAGAGAGCGATGTCTCATTGTTGCAAGGTAATGCTGAAATTAAGGACTTTTCCGCTAATTATTTGGGTGGAAAAATTAATGCAGCTTTAAAATTACAAATGAGGCCCGAATCCGTGGTCAGCGGGAAAGTGGAACTTATGAATGCAGAGGTTAATCAGATGAAACTCGGCGGGAGTGTCTATGCTATTGGTGATGGGACCTTGAATGCCGATTTTTCTTTTGAAGCTCCGGCTGAGAGCGAAAGCTCTTTTATTGCAGGATTGGATTCTAAGGTCAGTTTTGTTTTTGATAAGGTTAATCTTAAGGGTTTGGATTTACAAACCATTTACGATGATGTGGTGAATCGAGAAAAATCTGATGGCTTGAGTGCAATGTTTCGGAGTGCACTGACCTCCGGGAATACGGCCTTAAGTGGATTCAAAGGGCAGATGAATGTGGCGGATGGGAAATTCTCTTTTTCAAATACTGTTTTGGAAGGGGAAAATTTTGTTGTTACTCTGTCCGGAAATGGTGATTTATCAAAATGGGACATGGAGTCTTTGTTTGATGTAAGATATGAGGAACCTCGATATCTACCAGGATTTAGTTTTTCTCTAAATGGGCCTATCAATGCTCCTGTTTTGGATGTAGATGCCGGTTCCTTTTTTAATTGGTATCAAAATAGACAAGATAGAAAAAACGCAGATATTCAGGCGGCGGAACTTGCCGAAAAAGAGAAATTAAATGCCCTTGCCCAGGAGCAAAAGAAGACATCAGAAGCCCTAATTGATGATATTCAAAATAATTTGGAAAAAGAAGTTGGGCTTAAACATCAAGCTGTGTTTAGTGATGAGGCTAATTCTGCTTATGCGGAAATTAGGCAGACATTGAGAAATATTGTGGCCACGTTAACTCAAAATTCGGCTGAAGCAGATTCACAAAGCATTGATGATGCATTGCTCCAAGATTTACAGGAGGTTAATGCAAGGGCTATCGGAGATATTGAGCGACAAAAAGCAGCATTGGCCAGAGTTTATATGGAAGACACCAGAAAAAGCAGTCAGGCTATTTATGAACAAGTGGTGGAAAACTATAACCACTCTAAGATGTTAAACTTTCGTTTTAACTCTCTTCGAGATGGTTTTAGAGCCAGATTGGCTGCAATTGAAACAGACTTTAACCCTGAAAATGATGTTAATGTGAGTGGTTGGCAGAATTTTATCGAAGATAAGTTTGTTGTCATTGAAAACCAGGACAAGAAACTTTTGGATGATAGTCTCAAAATGCAAAATACCACAGATGTTGGGGTCTTAGAACAATATAAAAAACAATTGCAAGATTTGAATAATTCATTGGCTGTGGATATAAAAAATATAGAAGATTGTTTGCGGGAATATCAAATTTACATGGATGAAAAGATTTCTGAGCAGGAAAAGGCGTATGCATCTAGGTTGAGAAAGCAAGAAATACAGCGTAAGCTGGAAGAAAATACCGGCTCTATCAGTATTAAAAAAAGCGGAAAGACTGTTACTGTGCGTCGCAATATTGAAGATATCGAAGAAGCCGAGAAATTGGCGGATGAGCAGGAAATTAAGGTCCTTGACTTTTCAAGACCAAAAGTGAGGGTGGAAAGCGATGCTCCTAAAAATGAGGTGAATGTTGTAAAAAAGGGGAGGGTAAAATCTAATTAGCCTTGTCGAATTGTTTTTTTATGTTATATTTTCCTCATAAAAATATTATGATTATTTGGAGTTTTGAAATGTATAAAAAACCTGAAGTATGTATCATCCCGGTGGCCGGGTTGTCTACTCGCAACTTGCCCTCAACAAAAGCTTTGCACAAAGCTTTCCTGACTTTGCACGGAAAACCAATCATCCAATACGCTATAGATTCCTGTAAGGAAATCGGTATTAAAGAGGTTATCTTTATTTATAGCGATCAGTCTTGCAAAAATTTGTTCGAAAAACACTTTTCTCCATATCCGTGGTTGGAAGACCACCTGAGGGAGAAAGGTAAGCTTGATTTACTCAAGGTTGTGCAAGATATTATTCCCGATGGAATGAAATTTTCTTTTGCTGAGCAGAAAGAGCCTAAAGGAAATGGGCACGCTGTTTTGATGGCTAAGGAATTGGTCGGTGATAGAGATTTTATCGTGATGTGGGCAGATGATGTCTATGTTAATGTCCATGGCGGCAAAGGTATCTTAGCCCAGCTTCTGGATGTATATCAGCAGTATGGCGGTATGGTTGACCATGTGCAGGTTTTTCCCGATGATGAAATTGTCCGTTATGGCGTTTTGGAGGGGGCTGTCCAAGAGGGAAATGTTATTCATGCTACCGGAAAAATCGAAAAGCCGTCTAAGGATAAGATTCCTTCTAACTTTGGTAGTTTGGGCCCCTATATCTTGCCTAATGCCATTATGGACATTTTGCCTGAGGTGCAGAAGGGGAATAATGGAGAAATTAACTTGGCTGATGCCATGGGGCTGGCCGCTAAGCGCGGAATTAAACTGACTGGTGTTATCTGTGATATTGAGCGTTTTGACTGCGGTACCAACAGAGAGTTGGAAAAGTCCAATCTTCGTTTGTCTTTGATGGAAGATCCCGAGCTCAGAGATTATTGCTGCAAAGTTTTGAAGGTTTGTGCCGCCTAACCAGGCAACGGCCTGGAGTGATTAGCAAGCTGTTATCCGCTCAACTCACAAGATTCGTTTCGCTGATTTTGGGTGCCTTAGAACAATTTCAGGATTGATTGGCTAGCTTGAGAGGCCAAGGAGAGAGTTAATAGCTCGATAAATCAAAGCCCCTCATCTGTAGGTGAGGGGCTTAATAAATTAGAAAACTTACTCTTTGTGGCGGAAAGTAATGCGGCCTTTGGTTAAATCATAGGGGGTCATCTCAATATCTACTTTGTCGCCGACCATTACACGAATGCGAAATTTGCGCATCTTGCCCGCCGTGTGTGCCAATATCTCAACACCGTTTTCCAATCTGACGCGAAACATGGCGTTGGGCAATTTTTCAATAACCTCGCCGCTTAGTTCCAACAGTTCTTCTTTACTCATTAAAAAATCCTTTTGCTAAATAACTTTGTGCTATTAATAAACCCAGATTTATTTTTTTGCAACCTTTTTTATCGGCGGGAATGATAAGGTAAAACAGCTGCCAACGCCTACCGTGCTGCTGACGCTTATTTTGCCGCCGCTTTTTTCAACAATCGACTTGGCTATCGAGAGCCCCAAACCCGTTCCCTTTTTGGCGTTGTCGTGCCCTTCGGAAAAGAATGGATCAAAAATTCTATTCAAATTCTCTGGCGAAATACCGATCCCAGTGTCTGTGAAACTGATGTTTATATGTCCGCTTTTGTCTTCTTTTATATTTATACTCAAAATACCGTTGGCGTCCATGGCCTTAAGGGCATTCATTATAATATTTATGACAACCATTTTGAAATCTGCGTCATTGCCACGAATGATGATGTTATTTGCTGTGGTATGCATTTCAATGGTGATGCCCTTGCTTTTTGCCTCGAAATCAACCAATCTTATGACATCTGTGATGCTATCTTTTACGTTGATTTGTTGTTTGTTATCTTCAACTGAGCGAGCTAATTTTAACAGACGTTCGGGCACGTCTATGCAACGGACTAATTCATTATATATCATTAATAAACTTTTTTTATCTTCTGCTTCATCATCTTTATCGGCATAAAATTTGTCAAGGAGACGTTCCAGAATCATTCTCAGTGCTCCTAAGTGATTTTTTATCTCATGAGCAATCGAGGTTGATAAGAAGCCTAAAGAAGACAACTTTTGTTGGTGGGAAAAGTTTATATCTTCACTTAGGTCTCGGATGGCTTCAACGATATATTTATCTTTGCCGTTATGTTTTAAGGGAGCTGCATTAATTGATAAATGTCTTTGCGGAAAAGCTGCAAATTGTTGAACAACACTAATATTGTTTTTGTGATTATGAAGAATCTCGTGTAAGGGACAATGGAAAGTTTCCAGGTTGCAAGGGGTTCTTATTTTTTGCGAGGCCTCATAACATTTTTTGCAGTCTTTCTGAGAGTGGCCGATTTGCTTATAATATGCTTTGTTGGCAATGATAATGTTGTAGTTTTTGTCAATTACCCTAATTCCATCTGGTATACTGTCTATTAGTGACTGCAGAAATTGTTCTTTGTCTTTGACCTCAGAAATTACAGCTTGTAAGTTATTTAGCATTTGGTTGAACGTGGTTATCAAATAATCTAATTCGTCGGCAAATTTTGAGTGTCTGTTTTCTGGAATCCTGACGTCTAAATTTCCGTGAGCAACAGCCTCTGAAACGGCAGATATTTTATTAATTGGGTTTAGTATCCACCGCGTTATTAGCAGGGCCAATAAAATTATGGATAGGACAATTAATGTTGAGCTAACAACAAATATTTTTAAACTTTCTTGGATGGTCTGGTATCTTTGGTCAAAACTGTTACTTATTTCTGCAATCTTTTTTTGTTCTGTTGCCAGTTGTTCTAACCTTTCTTCTTCTGAGGAGGCTGAATAGAAACTTTTTAACGGTGCGTCTCCGGTGGCAAATTCTGGGTGGTCAGATAAAAATTGTCGAACCTCTTTTGACATATTAATGCTACGATATAACAGCTCAATATACTGCTGATTCCTCTGAATGCTGTATAGCTGTTCTTCTTGAATTTTGTTGCCGTAAACAAGGTAAAATGTATATACAAAAATCAAAGAGGTGATTAGGAATAAAAGCAATATACTGTAAATAATCTTGCGGTTGAGGCTTACAAACATGGCAGGAATCTTTCTCTTTGTTAGCTATTATTTAATAATGTAGCTCTAAAATGTTGCTAAATTATAAATGAAAAGAGAGAAATATGCTTAAGAATGATTTTAGTTTAACAGAAGTTGAAGCCTTGCAATCTTGGAATGATGAACATTCTGCTTTTATTAAATATGGTACTTATGAGGGTAAGCCTATGTGGCTTATTTATGGGGCAGATGGAGAGAGAATCGCCGCTACAGACTCCAGAGAATTTGCCTTTATTGTTGCCAAACAAAATGATTTGGAACCACACAGCGTCCATTAAAAAAGCCCCGAAACCGGGGCTCTTTTTTATTTTTTAATCTTGGCTGATTAGCGCGTATATCTCAACAGCTTTTCCTGCCTGCCTAAGTTTGGCACACAAAGCCTCGTCTTTTAATATACGAGACATTTTGGCCAGCGCAGTTAGGTGATCGGCACCGTTGTCTTCTGGTGATAAGAGTGCGAAAACCAAGTCTACCGGCTTGCCGTCAATGGCGTCAAAATCTACCGGCGAAACCAGTCTGGCAAAAATTGCAGAGACTTTATCTAGGTTCTCAAAACGGCCGTGGGGCAGCGCTGTGCCGCCGCCAAAACCGGTCGAGCCCAAGTTTTCTCTTTCCAAGAAAGTGTCGAAAATCGTGCGATCATCCAAACCAGTTATTTCTGCTGCTTTGGTGGCCAATTCTTGCAAAAGCTCGCGCTTGCTGCTCGCTTTGATGTCCAGTAATATACTTTTCTCACTCATTATGTCTGAGATATTCATGCGCTTATAGCCTCAATTCTTTAGTTCTCTGTTTTGGGTTCTACCCAGCCGATATTGCCATCTTTACGGCGATATACCATGTTGAATTTATCGGTAGCAGCATTTTTGAACATCAAAGCTACTTCATCATTCAAATCCATATACATAACCGCTTCTGATACCGTGCAAACCGGGATGTTGGCTTCTAACTCGGCTATGGTCAAGGGGGCATCGTCAATATCAATTTCTTCGGCGTCTTCATTGAGAGAGAATACTGCCTCATTGGCGATTTCTGCTAGGCCGGTCTTGCCTTTGTGGTCGTTCAATTTGGTTTTGTGACGACGTAGACGGGTGGCAATGTGCTCATTGGCGGCATCAAATGCAGAATAGGGATCTCCGGCACTGCCGCTGCCTTTTAGGATGATGTTTTTTGCAGGATGAACAGTAACATCAGCGTTGAAGCTGTCTTTTACTTTGGTGAAGGTAACACTGCAGCTGATGGGAGCCGGAAAATATTTGTTTACAGCATTGAGAATGTTTTCTTCTACGTGGTTGCGGAGTCTATCCCCAATATCAACCTGATTGCCTGATAATGTGATCTTCATAATTCTTCCTTGCATAAATTAAATTAAACTCTTTGAAATATCCGTTACCGGAGTACACAGTATATCTCAATATCAAAAGGAAATACAGCCTTATTTGCAGAAAGTCAACATTTTAATTTGAAAAGCCTTGCCTTTATAGAGCCGGCCTGCGCTTTTGCCGCTTCCTCTCCGCAGATGTCGGTATGTTTAAGGATTCTCTATATTTGGCAACCGTGCGGCGCGCTATCTTTATGCCTTCTTGCCCCAAAAGTTCCACAAGTTTGTCATCTGATAAAACCGCTTGTGGGGTTTCTTCACTAATTAATTGTTTTATCTTGTGTTTTATAGCCATTGTTGAGGTGTCTTCATTGCCAATATAGCTGCCGGCAGCCGCAGAAAAGAAAAATTTCAATTCAAAAAGCCCTCGCGGCGTATGCATATATTTGCGAGAGGTAACACGGCTTACGGTACTTTCATGCATCTCAAGATTATAGGCAATATCTTTGAGGCTCAACGGCTTTAATCTTTCTATGCCATATTCAAAAAAATCTCGTTGCTGTCTAACAATTTCTTCGCTGACGCGTAAAATTGTCGAGGCTCTTTGGTGCATGGCTTTAATTAAAAAATTAGCCGAACTTAAGTTTTCTTTCAGGTAGCGTTTGGCATTTTTATCTTTGTTGGCTAATTCACTGTAGTAACGATGATTAATCAGCAATCTCGGTAAAGATAAAGAATTTAACTCAATTCCGTAATCTCCGCCTTTTTGACGATGTACAAATACGTCCGGCACAATATAGTTCGTGGTATCATGCTCATAGCCGGCGGCGGGCTTGGGGTTTAGAGATTTGATATCCGCTATCATGGAGGCCAAATCTTCATCAGTTGCTTGGCAAAGCTGCTTTAGCTCCTTGTATTTTCCCTCGGCCAACAAAGGAAGATGCTTCAATAACTCGGCAATGGCCGGATCGTAGTGATTAATGTCTTTGAGCTGAATGGTCAGGCATTCTTCCAAGCTTGTGGCAAAAATACCAGAGGGCTCAAAGCCTTTCATCTTTTCCAAAACGCTTAAAACCCGCTCTTTGTTCGTGCGCAGACGCTTGGCTATTTCTTTTGCGTCACCTCTGAAATAGCCGGCACCATCTAGATGTTCGCAGAGCTGATGCGCAATAATCCGGTCCGCAGCGGAAGAAAAACAAACGCGTATTTGCTCTGTTAAAAATTGATAAAGTGATTTCTTGTCGGAAAGCCTTTGTTCGCAGTAGTCAAAATCCGCCTCGCCAAAGCGATTATCTTTGGCTTTGTAATAGTCATTCCAGCTGTAATCAGCCTCAAGCTCATAGCCCTCTCTGTCACTGCCAAAGTCGTCATCAAAACCCGTGTCATAATCAAGATCTGGTTTAAATTCTTCTTCTGGGTTTTGTGGTTCGGTCGGCGGTGTGTCTATCGTGGGGGAGAAATTATCGGCCTGCTCTCCAAGATAAGTGTCTTCTTTTTCCAAAAGAGGGTTGCGGGAAAGCTCCTCTTCAATCAGCTCGCCAAGTTCTATATTGTTTAGCTGCAATAAATTAATAGCCTGCCGAAGCTGTGGAGTCATCAGCAGGGACTGGCTTTGTTTTATTTCCAGTCTGGGCGTTACAGCCATGGTAATTGCCTTTTGCTACATTGAGAAATTGTCACCAAGGTAGACTTTGCGAACCTCCTTATTGGCAACAATTTCTTCCGGAGTTCCTTCCATTAAAACCGTGCCTCCATGTAAAATATAGGCACGATCCGTAATATCAAGTGTCTCTCTAACATTGTGGTCGGTTATCAATACCCCTAAGCCACGGTGTTTTAGTTGTGAAACAAGATTCCTTATCTCTCCCACGGCAATCGGGTCAATGCCGGCTAAGGGTTCATCAAGCAAAATATAATGTGGTTGGCTGGCCAAGGCTCTGGCAATTTCCAATCGGCGGCGTTCTCCACCTGATAATGCTATCGCCGGAGATTTTCTCAAATGCGCAATCGAAAACTCGCTCAAAAGCTCTTCCAACATATTCTCTCTTTGACTCTCATCTTCAATCACAATTTCCAGAATCGCTTTGATGTTGTCTTCTACACTTAGAGAGCGAAAAATCGAGGCCTCTTGTGGAAGATAGCCAATGCCTAAGCGGGCGCGGCGATACATCGGCAGGGCGGTGATGTCTTGTCCATCGATGTGAACATCGCCATAGTCCGGCGTGATTAGCCCGGTGACACAATAAAAACAAGTGGTCTTGCCGGCGCCGTTAGGACCCAGTAGGCCAACAGCTTCTCCTCGGCGCACGTTTAAGGATACGTTTCTTAATACCGGACGGTTCTTATATTTTTTGCCGATATTAAATACTTCAAGCTTTGATTCCGGATTGTAATTGTGAGTCATGTCTATTTCTTCTCTTTAAATACGCCTTTTACTCTGCTCGTTTGGGAGCCAGCCAAAAGTTTGCTTATACCCGTGTTGAGGTTGGTTTCTGCTTTGTCTCCGCGCAACAGGTTGCCTTCTTGATTGATGATGATGTTGTCAAAAAGTTTTACCAGTCCGGAGTTGGGAAGGTATGTTCCTTTATTTGCCGTAACGGTGGCATCTTTGGTAACGATTTTGACGTTGCCGAAAATGTCCACCTTGTCTAAGGTGAGGCTTGAGGAATTATCTTTTCCTTTTACAAAGAACGCAATCATCTTATCTGAAAACAATTGGTTGCCATCTTTGTCAACGGCCTTAACATTACCAAGGGCAATAGCCTTTTGTTGCGACGGATAGTAGGTGATGTTCTCTTCAGCTGTTATAGTTTCTTGCTCGGTTTTGATGGTGGCCGGTTTGCCAACCAAGACGGCTGTATCTTTGTTTAAGTCATAATCCATATTGTCACCAAAGGCATCCGCCCGCGGCGAATGCATGCGAACATTGCCGTTGGCTACCACGCGATTAATCTGGCCCTTTGCGCCTTTGCCGCCGGGCTGGTAGTAGCCCGTTAAAGTATCTGATTTGATGTTCATATCATCTTTGGTGGCAACGGCGTTGCCTCTGGCTACGACTTTTTGCTCTTTTTGGTGCCATTCTACCTGCTTGTCGGCCGTAATATTGACATCTCCGGCTTGGGCAGGCAGACAGAACATGATGAGGAGGGCAATGCTTAAAACAAATCTCATTTTGAAAAACTTTCTTCTTTTATGGTTATGTCGTTGTGACCCTTAAATATCAAAATATCTTCTTTGGTTGAAAATTCAAAACCCTCAGCCTCCAAGTCGCCTAAAAAGCCTTGGCCTTTTATTGGCTTGTTTCCATAGCCTTTGGAGTTGTTGAAGTCAAAAAATGCTGAGGATGTTATGACATTCATTCCCTCGCTGTAAAACATCTCGACGTGCTCTTCTAGCTCAAGCAAATTGGTCGTTTGATTGAAGAAGCCTACAGGAGCTTTAATGCTTAGCCAGCGATCTTGGTCTAAGGGTAAAATGCCTTCAGGTTTGGTCAGTTTAATTAGTTTGGAGCCGGGGGCTGTTTCATCTATATTGCTGGCAACAAAATTATTTACTTTGTTGTCTTTGTCTGTGACGTAAAAAACCGTGTTTTCTACATGCAATTTTTCAAGCTCGCCCTGTTTGGGACGAGTAATGTCCAGTTTAAAATCTCTGGCGTCTTGTCTTAAACTTGGAAATAGCAGTAGTAAACCTATCAATACCGCTGCAATTGACGGCAAAGCTAATTTGGCCATTTTTACAAAGCGTGAATGCTTCAATAAAGGCTGTTGCTCTGCCGGAGAAGATGACAGCTTGGAATCCGCATTAAAATATGTATCTATTTTTTTTAGGTCAACCACGGTCTAAGCCACTCCGGCGCGTAAGCAGTCATGGATATGGATAATACCGATGGGTTTTTTGTCATCATCCAGGACAAAAAGCTGGGTAATACCTTTGCCGGTGTTGTTCATCATGTTTAAGGCCTCAACCGCCATGACATCCGGAGCTATAACCTTGGGGTCTTTTGTCATAATATCGGCGGCTTTTTTACTCATGATGTCGGCTGACATGCAGCGGCGCAAGTCACCATCTGTGATGATGCCTTCCAATTTGCCAGAGCCATCAACAATTCCTACACATCCCAGCATTTTTGATGTCATGGTCAGAAGAGCTTCTTGCATGGAGGCATTTTCTTTTACCAGAGGAATCTCATCTCCTTTGTGCATCAGATCTGATACTTTTTGCAACATGGCGCCCAGTTTGCCGCCGGGGTGGCGTTTCTTGTAGTCTAATTTTGAGAAACCCTTTCTTTCCATCAGGCAAACAGCTAAAACGTCTCCCAGTACCAAAGTGGCAGTGGTGGAAGATGTGGGAGCCATGCCAAGCGGGCAGGCCTCACCGTTATCGGGGAGTTTGAGTAAAATATCTCCGGCTTTGCCCAGAGCACTATCGGGGTTTTTGGTCATGGCTATTAAAGGAATACCGTAACGTTTGCAGAATACTAAAATGTCTGATAATTCTTTTGATTCACCACCATTGGAAATGGCTAAGACTACGTCTTTTTCGGTGAACATACCCAAGTCGCCGTGGCTGGCTTCTGCCGGGTGAACGAAAAACGACGGAGTGCCGGTTGAGGCCAAGGTTGCTGCAATTTTGCGTCCGATGTGGCCTGATTTGCCCATGCCGGTAACGATAACGCGGCCTTGGGCATTTTGCATTAAATCCAGAGCTGCAGGTAAGCTTTTGTCAAAAGAAGCTTCTAGGGCTCTGAGAGCGTCAACTTCTTTGTCGATAGTGCGTTTAGCGCAGGAAATATCCTGTTCTAGTGTCATGTTTATAGAATCTCCATAATATTAACGTATGAGGAAATCCTAAAAGCATATTTTAAAAAGGCAAGAATTTTTTATCGGTTATGCAAGAATCAGGCCAAAAGCTGTTTGAAAACAAAAAAATTGCGCCTTTAGACTCAAATAGACTCACAACCCTCTGGGCAATTCTCCGGCTTTTTGAATCGGAGAGCCTTAAAGCCTTGAAACGCAAATGGAATCTTAACGTCTTTTGGACTCAAATAATTGAAAATTTTTGTAAAAATCCCTTGACTTAAAACGTTTATGAGTCTATGGTGCCGAGACTCAATTAAAGAAGTCGGGGCATTCGTATGTCCCGGTTACACGGCTTTAGATGAGTATTTTGTTAACTAAATCAAAAACTTAAGGAAATTTGTGATGCCTACAATTAATCAGTTAATTCGTAAATCACGAACACCCAAAGTGAAGAGAAACAAAGTTCCGGCTTTGAAAGCTTGTCCACAAAAACGCGGTGTTTGTACAAGGGT
>CALXVX010000044.1 GCA_944392215.1 uncultured Alphaproteobacteria bacterium
ACACTACCTGCGTAAGCAGGTAGATGTAGACATACCTGCCCAGCCGTTAGGCTTGCGAAGCCTTTGGGCAGGGCGAACGTAGTTCGGAACAGGTAATACCACTTGCGTTAGCTAGTGGAAGTTTATATATTATAGTTTACTCTTCATCAGAGGCGGGAGCGTTATCACCAATCAGCTCACTGGCCAAATGTCCGGCATCAGCCTTGATTTTATTTTCAATCTCAAGGGCGATATCCGGGTGGTCACGCAAGAATAACTTGGCATTTTCTCTGCCTTGACCAAGCTTTTCGCCATTGTAGGCAAACCAAGCACCAGATTTCTCAATAATGTTGGCTTTGACACCGAGGTCAATAATTTCTCCGGTTTTGGAGATGCCTTCACCATACATGATGTCAAAATCAATTACCTTAAACGGAGGCGCAACTTTGTTTTTTACAATCTTTACACGGGTTTGACTGCCAATGATGTCTTCTTTGTCTTTAATCTTGCCAATACTTCTGATATCTATGCGTACGGAGGCGTAGAATTTTAATGCATTACCACCAGTCGTTGTTTCCGGATTACCAAACATCACACCTATCTTCATACGGATTTGGTTGATGAAGATTACCAATGTGTTTGAGCGTGAAATGGTGGAGGTTAGTTTTCTTAAGGCTTGGCTCATCAGACGTGCTTGAAGTCCCATGTGAGAATCGCCCATTTCTCCTTCAAGTTCTGCCTTGGGAACCAAGGCCGCAACCGAGTCTACAACCAACACATCTATGGCGCCGGAGCGGACCAAAGTGTCTGCAATCTCAAGGGCTTGTTCGCCGGCATCTGGTTGAGATATCAGTAAGTTTTCAATATCAACACCTATCTTTTTGGCGTAAGAGGGGTCAAGGGCGTGCTCGGCGTCTATAAAGGCACAAGTGCCGCCTTTCTTTTGGGCCTGGGCAATGACGCTCAAGGCTAAAGTGGTTTTTCCTGAACTTTCAGGACCGTAAATTTCAACAATACGTCCGCGTGGTAGTCCGCCAATACCTAAAGCCATATCAAGTCCCAAAGAGCCGGTGGAGATGGCCTCAATATCTACGTGAGCATTGTCTTGCCCGAGTCTCATGATTGAGCCTTTACCAAAGGCTTTTTCAATCTGGCTTAAGGCAGCGTCTAGTGCTTTATCTTTATCCATTGGTTGTTCCTTCTTGAGTTATCGATTTCAGACTCACTATGTTCTATTTTTGTTCTTTTGGCAAGAACTTTTTTGCATAATATTTATTTTTTCTGTTTTGAGGTTTCCGACTATAGTCAAAAACCTTTAATTCTTTTGGCTTTTCAACTTCTGGGGGGCGTTCTTTGAATTCTCCTATAGCAGCAGTAATGACTGCGCCGAAGATGACGACTACCCACACCAGATACAGCCAAATCAGCATAATCGGAATGATGGCTAAAGCGCCGTATAAGATGTTGTATGTGTTGGTTGAAGCCAAAAAGCTTCCGAAAGCTTTTCTCAATATATAGAATAAGAACATAGCTACCGTGGCACCGATAAAGGCATGCCAAATGTTTACCTTTTTGTTGGGAACCAGAACGTATAACAAAACCAAGGAGAGAATCGTAAACAAGCTTGGAAAAATTGCACTGAAAAATACCTCAGAGCTCAGAAGAGCCTCCGGCATGAATTTTTGTAGCGCATAAACATAACCACGCATCGAAAATCCGGTGCCGAGCAATAACGGACCAAGGGTAATGACTGTCCAATAAAGTGTTATCTTGGTTTTGATACTGCGGGCTTTGTATACCTTAAATATAAAGTTTAGGCTGTTTTCTATAGTGGAAAGAAGTAAAATCGCCGTGACCACAATACCGATGACGCCAACTGTGGTCAGTTTGGCGGTGGCAGAGATAAAGTCGGTGAAGTATTGGCTGATTTCTGCTTTCATGTTGGGAACAACGTTTTGCAAAAGAAGTGTTTGCAACTGCTCCCTGACTTCTGAAAATACGGGAAAAGCCGAAAAAATTGCCAAACCTATGGCCAGCAGAGGAACAAGGGCGATTAGCGAGGTATAGCTCAAGGACGAGGCTACCCGCAAAATGGTGTCGCTTTTGGCTCTGGCCGCAAGAAAAATAAGGAATTCTTTGAACTTTAGTGCTTGATGATAGAGCTTTTTACAAACAGGGTTATTCAGAAACATTGGCTACTCATAAAAAAATATGTTTACAAAACGAGTCAAATTTTATAGAAATCTAGCTAATAATTCAAGCCAATTTAATTGAATTGTTAATTGTACACAAAACTAAAAGGACATAATGATGACAGATACAACAGCTTTAATGGCTGGCAAAAAAGGCCTGATTATGGGTTTGGCCAATGATAAATCCATTGCTTGGGGTATTGCTCAGGCTTTGAATGCTCAGGGTGCCCAGCTTGCAATTTCTTACCAAAACGAAGCTCTGGAAAAAAGAGTTCAGCCTTTGGCCGCTCAGCTTGACAAAGAACCTTTGTTGATTAAGTGTGATGTTTCTGATTCCGCCAGCGTGGAAGCTTGCTTTAGAGAGCTTGGCGAAAAATGGGGAAAAATCGACTTTTTGGTTCATGCTATTGCGTTTTCTGATAAGAATCAGCTCAAAGGACGCACAATTGATACAACTCGCGATAACTTTGCTATGACAATGGAAATTTCTTGCTTCTCCTTCTTGGAGGCTTGTAAATATGCTTCTCCGATTATGAACGAGGGCGGTGCCATTGTTACTTTGACCTATATGGGTAGTGAGCGCGTTTTGCCCAACTATAATATTATGGGAGTGGCTAAGGCCGCTTTGGAGGCTTCTGTTCGCTACGCGGCTGCCGATATGGGAGTGCAGGGTGTACGTGTTAATGCTATTTCCGCCGGCCCGATTAAGACTTTGGCTGCTTCCGGAATTGGCGATTTTCGCAAAATCTTGCATTGGAATGAGTATAATGCTCCTCTGCAACGTAATGTTACTCAAGATGAAGTCGGTATGGCCGCGCTTGGTCTTCTTTCTGCTTGCGGCAGCGGGATCACCGGCGAAATCGTTCATGTCGATTGCGGATATCATACCGTTGGCATGATGAATATTCACAAATCTAAAGAAATTGCCGAATTGTTCAGAGAAGAATAAAAACTTTTGCAAAGTGCAATTTTAGGGTTGTGAAAACAACTAAAAATTTGTAGGATGAAGGTTATTGTGAAGATAACCTTCATCTTTTTTGAGGTCCTTAGAATGCCAGAAGTTAAATCTCCGTTTCCGCGCTCCAATATCAGCTTGCGTAAAAAGACAACCATTAGAATCCTGCTTAAATCAGTGGTTTATGCTTTTGCGATTTTTGGCATCTTATTTATATTTCTATTGTTTGCTATATTGGGAATGGTGAGAACTTCCAGCCCGATGCCGATGATTCCTGAGAAAGCAATATTAACTGTCGATTTTGATGCAAATTTTCCTGAAGTGGCGCAAGATTCTCTCTTGTTCGAAATGGCTCCAAGTGGTGTTGGGCAAATATCTTTTTATCAGCTTTTAACTGTGTTGTCTAAAGCTGCTAAAGACGACAGAATTAAAGCCCTTGCCGGAAGAATTAATGTTACAAGTCTTGGGTTGGCTCAAATTCAGGAGTTGCGGAAAGTTATTGAGATTTTTAAAAATAACGGAAAGCGAGCTTATATTTATTCTCCAGGGTTTGGAAGTTTTGGGGAGGGAACCGATGAATATTATTTGGCATCTGCTTTCTCGGAAATCACCATGCAGCCGAATTCTGATGTGGGAGTGACCGGTATCAGTGCCGAGGTTCCTTTTATTAGAGGGGCTCTTGATAAAATCGGTGTAACGCCGGAGTTTTATGCGCGTTATGAGCATAAAACTGCAATGGCAACTTTTATGGATAAGCAGGTTTCTCCGGTTTTTAAAATGGATATGAATTTTTTGATTGCACAACTTAATGTTATGGTTATGCAAGATTTATTGAAGTCAAGATTTAGTAAGCCGACCAAGGAAGATTTTTTGGGGGTGATGGATAAAGCTCCTTTTTCTGCCGAATATGCTAAAACTATTGGCCTAATTGATGAAATTGCCTATGAGGGAGACTGGATAAAAAATATTACAGAAAAATATCAGGCAGAGCCTGTTTCGGTAGAGGAATACGCGGTTTCTTTGTACCCTAATACTAAGGGGAAAAAATTGGCTGTTATCTTTATGGAAGGAATGATTTCTGACATGCCTGGAGTACGTCCTTTGGAAGGGACTGAAATTAATTCAAGGCTGGTTTTGGCGCAGATTGATGAGATTAGGCAAGATAAAGACATAAAAGGTGTATTGGTAAGGATTAATTCTCCGGGCGGCAGTTATGGCGCCTCAGCCGAGATTTGGAATGCTCTTAACCGTTTGAAGCAGGAAAACAAAATCCCATTGGTGATTTCAATGGGAGATTATGCTGCCTCGGGGGGATATATGGTGGCGTTGGCCGGAGATAAGATTTTTGCCGATGCGGCAACGCTGACGGGGTCTATCGGCGTGTTGGGCGGCAAGTTTGTTTTGGAGGATTTGTGGAAGAAGCTGGATGTTAATTGGGAGGCTTTTGATCCTTCTGAAAATGCGGGCATCTTAAGTTCTAACTTCAAATTTAATAAAACACAAAAATTAGCTTTTAACAATGCGTTAGATCGTGTATATAAAGATTTTACTTTAAAAGTTTCAGAGGCCAGAAATATTCCGTTGGATCAATTGGATAAGCTGGCCAGGGGCAGAGTTTTTCTGGGGCAAGATGCCGCAGAGTTTGGTTTGGTTGATGAAGTGGGTGGTCTGGATGCCGCTTTGGGCGAGCTTAAGGACAGGGCAAAGATGAACGCTGCCGAGCCCGTGGTTTTGGTGACTTATCCTAAGCCTAAAACTCTGCAAGAAAAAATCAGCGAGTTGCTGAGCGCAGCTCCAGTTGTCTCAGTGAAAGCAACCGCCCAAAAATTAGGGCTTGATATCAGATCGTTAACTGTGCTAAAACACCTCAAATATGATGCAATTATGCCACCAGTGATGTTTAATATGTAAGGAATAAGTAAATGGCTATAGATACCGAAACAGTCAGAAAAATTGCCTTTTTATCTCGGCTCAGAGTGGACGATGATAAGGTTCAGGCGACGGAAGATGAATTTAACAAAATTCTTGGTTGGGTCGACCAGCTACAAGAGGTGGATACTCAAAATGTGGCGCCGCTTGTCTCCGTTAACGAGAATTATTTGCAAATGCGCGAGGACGAAGTGACGGATGGTAATATGCCTGAAGAGATCCTGGCTAATGCTCCCATGAAAGAATATGGCTATTTTGCCGTGCCAAAAGTGGTTGAATAAGGTTTGGGGGAGAAGATTTATGACTGATTTAACAAAATTGACAATTGCCAAAGCCAGAGAAGGCTTAAAGAAAAAGGAATTCAGCGCTCCCGAATTGGTGGAAGCCTATGCGGCAAAAATGGCAGAAAACCGCAAGCTTAACGCATATGTTTGCGAAACAACGGAACAGGCTCTTGAGCAGGCCAAAGCCAGCCAGGAAAAAATTAACCACGGCGAAGGCGGAGACTTGGAAGGTATTCCGCTTGGAATTAAAGATCTCTTTTGCACCAAAGGAATTCCGACAACGGCTTGTTCTAATATTTTGAAAGGTTTTGTGCCGCCTTATGAATCAACCGTTACGACTCATTTGTTGGCGGCAGGGGCTAATTTTTTGGGCAAGCTCAATTTGGATGAATTTGCCATGGGCGGCAGCAACGAGACTTCGGCTTTTGGGCCGGTTGTAAATCCATGGAGTAAGGATGTTCCTTTGGTTCCGGGCGGGTCTTCCGGTGGGTCTGCCGCGGCAGTGGCCGCCAATATGTGTGCGGCGGCAACCGGAACAGACACCGGCGGATCTATTCGTCAGCCATCGGCTTTTTGCGGTGTTACAGGAATTAAGCCGACTTACGGGCGTTGCTCCAGATGGGGAATTATTGCTTTTGCGTCTTCTCTTGACCAGGCCGGACCGATTGCCAAAGATGTCAGAGATTGCGCCATTATGCTTAAAACCATGGCCGGTTATGATGCCAAAGATTCTACCTCGGCGCAAAAAGAAGTGCCTGATTTTGAAAAAGTTCTGGGTCTTGATGTCAAGGGAATGCGTATCGGTATTCCAAAAGAATATCGGGTAGATGGTTTGGATAAAGAAGTGGCCGCTTATTGGGATAAGGCGGCAGAAATGCTGAAAGAGCATGGGGCAGAAGTGGTGGAGGTTTCTTTGCCACACACTAAATATGCTTTGGCAACTTATTATATTATTGCACCGGCAGAAGCTTCTTCCAACTTGGCTCGCTATGATGGATTGCGCTACGGAAATCGTGTAGATGGTGTTCACCTGGATGATATGTATATCAATTCTCGTTCTGCCGGGTTTGGCAAAGAAGTTAAGCGCCGGATTATGATTGGAACATATGTTCTTTCGGCAGGATATTATGATGCTTATTATCTAAAGGCGCAGAAAGTTCGCCGCCTTATTCGCGATGATTTTATTAAGGCTTTTGAGAAGTGTGATTTGATTTTGACACCGACAGCACCGACAGCCGCATTTCCAATCGGGGATAAGTCCATGCAAGAGAACCCGATTACCATGTGGCTTAATGATATCTTCACGGTATCTGTTTCTTTGGCGGGGTTACCGGCTATGAGCTTGCCTATCGGGCTCAATCAGCAAGGGTTGCCTTTGGGAATGCAGTTGGTGGGCAGGGCTTTTGATGAAGAGAGTATCTTTAAGGCCGCCTATTGTTTGGAAAAAGATGTGAATTTTGTGGGAGTGAAGTAAGATGAGCGGAATGATTATCAACGGCAAAACCGGAGATTGGGAGGTTATTTGCGGACTCGAAATTCACTGCCAGATTATTTCTAAATCCAAGATATTTTCGGGGGCGTCTACGCATTATGGTTCTGATGTAAACGAAAATGTTTCTTTTATTGATGCCGGAATGCCAGGAATGTTGCCGGTGCTTAATAAAGAATGTGTCAGACAGGCAATCAAGACCGGGTTGGGGCTAAATGCCAAAATTAATAAATATTCCGAATTTTCTCGGAAGAACTACTTTTATGCCGATTTGCCTCAGGGGTATCAGATTACGCAATTCCAATATCCTCTGGTCGGTGAGGGTTTTGTTAAAATAGATTTAGAGGATGGAAGTTCTAAAAATATCGGAATCGAGAGAATCCATATCGAGCAAGATGCCGGAAAATCTATTCATGATATTTCTCCGACCAAGAGCTTTATTGATCTTAATCGTGCCGGTGTGGGGTTGATGGAAATTGTGACTAAACCTGATTTTCGCTCACCGGAGGAGGCCGGAGCGTTTTTGCGCAAGCTGCGCTCTATTGTTCGCTATCTGGGAACTTGCGACGGCAATATGGATGAGGGTTCTATGCGCTGTGATGTCAATGTATCCGTGCGCAAGGTTGGGGAGACCGAGTTTAGAACCAGAAACGAGATGAAAAACGTTAACTCCGTTAAGTTTGTGATGCAAGCAATTGAATATGAGGCTCGCCGCCATGTCGAGACTTATGAAAACGGTGGTACCATTGTGCAGGAAACCAGGCAGTTTGACCCGCTTAAAGGGGTTACCAAGGTTATGCGCAAAAAAGAATTTGCTCATGATTATCGCTATTTTCCGGAGCCGGATTTGTTGCCATTGGTTTTGGATGATGCTTTTATTGATGACGTTAAGTCTGAGATGGTTGAGTTGCCGGATGCCAAAAAGGAGCGTTTTGTGCATGAGTTGGGTTTGACGCCTTATGACGCCTCTGTTCTTTGCGAAGCGAGGGAAACGGCTGAGTGGTTTGAAAAAGCGGCCAAGGGGCATGATGCCAAGAAGGTGGCAAACTGGATGATGGGGGATTTCTTTGCTATGTTAAATGAGAAAAAAATCAGCCTCGAGGAAAGCCCGATTAGTCCTGAAAATCTTGGCAAGTTGGTGGAACTTGTGACCTCTAACGTAATTAACGGTAAGACGGCCAAAGATGTGTTTGTCTTGATGGCTGAGACCGGTAAGGCTCCCGATGTTATCGTTGAGGAAAAAGGTCTAAAACAGGTAACGGATACGGCAGCAATTGAGAAAATCATTGATGAAGTGATTGCTGCTAACCCTGGTAACGTGGCTGCTTATAAGGGAGGCAAGGTGGCCCTTATGGGCTGGTTTGTCGGCCAGGTGATGAAGGCCTCACAGGGGAAAGCTAACCCGGGAGTGGTTAATCAAATTCTCAGAAATAAGCTTGCCTAACCTTTTAAAACTAAAAAAACGGCCGATTATCGGCCGTTTTTTTAGAGTATTTTATTACAGAGCAGGGGCCGGAACCGGGAGCTTGGGTGCTGTGGCCGGAGTGGCAACAGGTTCCTTAGGAGCAACAGGGGCTTGCGGTGCCGACGCGGTGGGCACCTCAGGCGCCGTCGGCGCAGGAGCCTGAGGCTCAACTTTTAAGGTTGGTACCGGAATCTCTGCTTTGGGAGCCGGTTGAGCTGCCTGAGTCGGGGTCTTTGGAGCTGCTTGAGCTTCAGGGCCAGGGGTCTTGATGTCAACCATGCTGTTTAACAACATGTGGGTAACTTTGTCTCCGATTTTAATACCATTACGTTTGACTTGACCTGCATTGATTTCAATTACGGCTCGGACAGGTTCCTTCGAAATAATTAGTTCTTCAGACATTGGCTCAGCGCTTTCTTTTATCATACTGATAGAGGCATCTGGAGCGACAAAGAGCATATCCAACGGAATTTTTGTGTCTTTCATCCACATGGCGGTGGGGCGAACAGGATAAATATTAAAAATCATACCACTATTGAAGCCCAAAGTGGTTCGATGCATAAGGCCTGTTTTTAATTCTTCCGGGGTATTGGCAACTTCGACCATGAAACGGACATCTCCGTTACTCGTTTTAATGATTAAAGGAGTGGTAGGTTTGGGTTCTGGTTCGCTTGAACAAGCACTAAACAGAAGGATAACTAAGAATAATTTGACAAATTTAAGCATGTTTGGTCTCCTTATTGTGTTTGGACCCCAGTTTGCGCGGCTGCCAAGCCGAAACCATAACCGGTCCGTTTTGTGAAATCAGAATCTTGCGGTTGCCAGAGGCGCCCGCTTTTGAAAATGACCGAGGATTGAGGCTTGATTTGAACTTTTGCGCCATATCTTCCAAGGAAATGACGTTTTTCTTTCCTGTTTGGTAGTTGTCAAGGTAAGAATCAGAGCTCTTTATGAAATCAGCCAGTTCTCGGCAACTCATCGGGGAGTATTTTTGCCAGATGAGTTCTAAAAAAGAATTTATTTTTTCTGCAAACGTGGGGGGCTCCATCAAAGGCATGCCGTAGTTTAGTATTTTGGCCAGATTGGGTTCAAAAAAGCCTCTTTCATCGCATAAAAATAGTGATGGAATAAGGTATTCCATGTTGTTGTTGAGGGCAAAATGAACCTGAGCTAAAAATAAAAGTTGGTGTAATTTATCATTTTCCAAATAATGGTCGTCTTTGTCGGCGCGGCGGAAAAACCAGTTGGCGGCTTCTAATGATGAACTGATGGCGGGCAGGGACATTTAAAAGCTCCTTGAGTTTGTCGTTATTGAAACTTAATTCGCATTATAATATAACCATTTTGAATTACAAATAAATATTCAAAAATAGTCACGGATAAATTAATCTGCTGAAAAATTTGTTTTTGCTCTTGTGTTATGCGGAGGAATAATATATTTTGTTAACAGTTTGCAAAGTTTTTTAATCAAGGACAGGTCAATGTTAGAGTTAAGAAGATTGGTTTTGGGTGCAGGCCTACTTATGTTAACTGCTTGTGCCAGCGCCGTTTTTCCGGATTTTGATGATAATGAA
>CALXVX010000045.1 GCA_944392215.1 uncultured Alphaproteobacteria bacterium
ACCACTCATAATGACCGTAGTTTGTAACATCCACCGCTTTTTTTATCCTGCGCTTGGTCGGAGCGGCGACGGGGGATTATTTATTTCATTATGGAAATATAGTTATTGACATATCTAAAATAATTTAATATGTTGTCGTCATTGGGTGGACGCGTTGGCTTTGTTGTCAGGCGTCTGTCGTTTGTGGTTTTTATTTTATGGATAAGTTCATGGCAAAAGTTAGTCCGATACAGTTCTTCAGACAGGTTAAACAAGAAGTTAAAAAGGTTACCTGGCCGACCAGAAAAGAAGTTATGCAGACCTCTTTGGTGGTGATTGTTTTGGTCGCTATTGCGGCTACCTTCTTTTTCTTTGTCGATCAAATTCTGGGTTGGATTGTGAAAATCGTTTTGGATTTGGGAGTTTAGTTGATGGAAGCCCGTTGGTATGTTGTGAATGTCTACTCCGGTTCGGAGAAAAAAGTGGCCGAATCTATTCGCGAGCAGATTGTTCAAAAGCATTTGGAAGATAAAATTTTGGATGTTATGGTTCCGACTGAGGAAGTCGTGGATGTTAAAAAAGGTGCTAAGGTTAGCAGCGAACGCAAGTTTTTCCCCGGTTATGTGCTGGTGAAAATGGTTATGTCTGATGATGTGTGGCACATTATTAAAAGTACTTCACGCGTTAGCGGCTTTTTGGGTAGCCGTAATAAGCCTCAACCTATTACGGAGGCAGAAGTCGAGCGGATTATGAAACAGCTGACCGAAGGAGTTGAACGGCCGCGTACTGCCGTTGATTTTGAGGTCGGTGAACAAATCCGCGTTATTGACGGACCGTTTGCTTCCTTTATCGGGTTCGTGGAAGATGTGGATACCGAAAAAATGCGCGTTAAGGTTTCGGTTTCTATCTTCGGACGCTCTACACCGGTTGAACTTGAGTTTTCTCAAGTCGAAAAAATTAAGTAAGTTTTTGGTGATTAGTTTGAAAGGGTTCGGGTTTTCGAACCCTTTTTGTTAAGTTTGCGGGGGGTGTTTTATGTTGAAAAATTTTGTGAATGAGTTCAAAAAATTTGCCATGCGCGGCAATGTGATTGATATGGCTGTTGGTATCATTATCGGCGCGGCTTTCGGTAAAATTGTGGATTCACTGGTTAAAGACGTCATTATGCCGCCTATCGGTCTATTGCTTGGAAAAGTTGATTTTTCTAATTTGTATATCGTGTTGAAAAACGGAGCAGGGGAATTTCCGTATAATTCTTTGGCCGCGGCTCAGGCGGCCGGGGCGGTTACTCTTAATTACGGTTTGTTTATCAATGCCGTTATCAGTTTTGTTATCGTAGCGTTTGCGGTGTTTATTCTGATTAAGGGAATTAACAATCTGCAAGCCAAGATGGATAAAAAAGAAGCTCAGGAGGCGGCAAAAGAGGCGCCGAAAACCAAAACTTGCCCATATTGCTGTTCTGAAATTCCGGTTAATGCCGTTAAGTGTCCTCATTGCACCAGCGATTTGAAGAAGTGATGAAACATACATTTTAAAGTTTGCAAGCGGAGGCTTCGTGCCTCCGTTTGTTGTTTTGAGCGCCTTGTTATAAGGCTATTCTTGCTTAAAAATTTATAGGCTTTCTGTTTTTGTGATAGACGTATTGACAAAATGTCGAAATTGTACTATTCTAGACAAAACTAGGGAGGCCAGTATGGGTTTGTTTAATAATCTCTTTGGAAAAAGGCTAGAAAAGTCAGACTTTGATATTGAAAAAATTTATCGAAACAAAATTATATGTCAACAGACAATGCGTGACAAACCGGAAGGCACTATTCTGCAGTTTGGAGAGACAACCGTTGACGGTAAAAATTATCTGTTGATGTATGAACAATCTGAATATTCTTCTTTGGCAGAGCCTGATGTCAGGCAGACAGAAAAGCAGCTTAGGACTTATCAATATGGCGCTATCAGTGTTTTTGATTTGCAAAACGGAAAGCAGATTTTGAAAGCTGAATTTAGAAAGGAAAAAGACGCCAGAGCTAATGTTTGGAGTCCTGATAAAGAAGTGGAATTTAGTTTGGTGACTAAAAAGGGAAAACGAAGTATAAAAGCCTATTCTGCAAAGGATGGGTGGCAGTTGTTTGACGGAAAAGATCTGTATGGCTACGGTAAAGCAGAACGCAAGGTTCTTAAACTTCCTGCGCAAATTGCTGCAAGAGTTAGAAGTGCTATCTCTGAAAATCCGCAAGCCTATCATTTGTATCTATCTGTGCAAAAGGCAATCGCCGGCAAAAACAGACAACGTAAATCTGTTGAGCAAGGGCGCTGAAAGTTAATAAATTAGATAAAAAGGCCTGATGTTCCTCAACATCAGGCCTTTTTATCTATGCCGGCTCAGCAAGAAGGGTTTTGCAGTGTCCATCGTATTCGGTTATTTTGCAAAGAATGGTCATGCCCTTGCAAAAGTCTTTGCTGTTTTTGATGGTGCAGTAGACATTTTTGGCCAACCGAACCAGAAGCAGTGCGCCTTTTTTGATGGTGTCTACGATTTTGCCAACGACAATACTGCCGAGCGGGTGAGCCTCAATATACAGGTCAACCGGCATTTGTTGCGGGATGACTTCTATGTTGAGCTCGGGGTAGGAATAGCTTCCCTTTTCCCGAAGTTTTTTACTTATGTGAACTACCTTGACTTGCCAGAAATCTCCAGTCTTGAAGATGACATGGGGGTTAATTCGGCAGCCCCTGGGAAGGTAGAATGTCCCGGAACTTTTTTCATCGTAATAGTTGGTAACTGTAAAGGTTACGCGGTCATTTTTGACGGACTTGACCTGAGCATCATAGGTAAGATCCTTGCTTCCTACGACGAAGCCGTTAGAATGGTACGGTTTCATTTTATTTTTAGATTGATGGGTCCAAATGAAATTCCGGATTGTTGCAACAATAAAAAATCAATAACCATCCAGAATAATCATGAAATGATGTAGTCAGTATAATAGTATTAAATCTAATTTGCAACAATTTTGGACAAAATGTTTATATCTTTTTCCCTTTGATGCAAAAAATGCTTGCAAAATGAATCTGTTGTGGTATACAAACCCCACGTTCGGATGAATCTTTTGTGCCGAATGTATTGTTTTTTAATAATTTCGTGGGAGGCCAGCCATGGTCATGACCACGGAACCTAACTTTTAAGGGTATGAAAATGGCTAAATCTAAAAAGAAAATTTTAGGATTAATCAAGCTTCAGATCCCCGCTGGAAAAGCTAATCCTTCTCCTCCGGTTGGTCCTGCTTTGGGCCAAAAGGGCTTGAATATTATGGAATTCTGCAAAGCATTTAACGCTGCTACCCAGAAATTGGAACCCGGTATTCCGGTTCCGGTAGTGATTACTGCTTTTGAAGATAAGTCTTTCACTTTTGTTACCAAACTGCCTCCGGTTTCTTACTATCTTAAGAAAGCTGCCAATATTAAGTCAGCTTCCAAAGAGCCAGGTAAGTCCGTTGCCGGTCAGGTAACTCTCGCTCAGGTTAAAGAAATCGCTGAGACCAAATTACCCGATCTTAACTGCTCAACCGTTGAAGCAGCTATGAATATGGTTAAAGGTCAGGCCGTTTCTATGGGCATTAAGGTTGTGGAGTAGTATCATGTCTGGAAAAAGAATCGTAAACGCTTATAAGACAGTCAACAAAGATCAGGCTTATGCTCTGAGCGAGGCTGTTAAAATCGTTAAAGAAAATGCTACTGCAAAATTTGACGAGACCATTGATATTGCCGTAAACCTCGGTGTTGACCCTAAATATGCAGACCAAATGGTTCGTGGTGTTTGTGCTTTGCCGCACGGTACCGGTAAGACCGTTCGTGTTGCCGTATTTGCTCAGGGTGAAAAAGCCGATGAAGCTAAAGCTGCCGGTGCCGATATCGTCGGTGCAGAGAATTTGGTTGATTCCATTCTCGCCGGTAAGGTTGATTTTGACCGCTGTATTGCCACTCCTGATATGATGGGTATGGCTGGTCGTGTTGCCCGTGTTTTGGGTCCCAAAGGCTTGATGCCGAACCCGAAACTCGGTACCGTTACCACTGATGTTGCCAATGCCGTTAAAAAGGCTAAGGCCGGTGAGGTTCAATACCGTGTTGAGAAAAACGGTATTGTTCATGCCGGTATCGGTAAGGCTTCTTTCAGCGAGCAACAGATTGTTGAAAACGCTAAGGCTTTCATTGATGCTATCATTAAAGCCAAACCGGCCGGTGCCAAAGGAACTTATATGAAGAAGATTTCTTTGAGCAGCACTATGGGTGTCGGTGTTAAGGTTGATTCCTCTGCTTTGTAATGAGGTTTTAACAGACTTTAGAAAAGCTCCGTTTGCAAAAGCGGAGCTTTTTTAGTTTAAATTTTGTCTATTGACACTTGGGCTGATTGTGCTATTATTTATGGCATGATAAGGTATATTTTATAAATAATTAAATTAATCGAAAGAGGCACCGGAATAATTAACCTCTTTAAAATCCGGCTAAGGTATGAAGACATTTTTAGTTGCAAAAGGCTTCGGCAAGGATATTGTTCGACTGGTGTTGAATGGATATGTTGACGCAGAGGTGGTACGCCCCGTTAAGCTTGGTGAGGTAAAAAATATTGACCTGAAGCCCCTTCGCAGTAAAAAACTAATGGCGGTTCCGCAGGATGTTCTGCCAGAGCTTGTGGGTGAATGCCCGCGAAGCGCCAAGACAGATGCCTTTTTGGCGGAGGCATGGCAAAAAGTGTTTACTTGGCTCAAAAAATGAGCCAAATCTATATAAAAAAGAGTTCTGTTTTGCAAACGGAGCTCTTTTTTATTTATGAAAAAAGTGCTTGACTTTTAGAGTTTTACATATTATTAACCAAACCACAAGAACGGCAAATACCGTTCGACCTGTCCAAGACTGCCGGTGGCCTATGGCCTTAAATATCCAGCATAGACGGAGTAAGTGAGATTTTTTTAATCAATTTTTCTCCTGGACAGTTAGGTCCCGTCAGGGCAAGCGTTTGGGAGAGAAAAACTTTCCTCCTCAATCAAACAGTCTTGGCGGATTTGTTAAAATGGCATATTCCGATCTTTCGGGCTATGCAAAATTTGGAGACAACAAGTGAACCGCGAAGAAAAAGCACAACTGCTCAGCGAGCTGAACGAGCTGTTCTCAAACGCCGAAATCGTAGTCGTTTCTCACTACAAAGGCCTCACCGTTGAGGAAGTTTCGCAATTGAGAAGTAATATCCGTAAAGCCGGTGCTGGGTTCAGAGTTACTAAAAACCGGATTACTCGTCTTGCTCTCAAAGGCACAAAGTTTGAAAACTTGGCTGATCTCTTCACCGGGCCGACTGCTATTGCATTCGCCAATGATCCGATCTCTGCTTGTAAAGCTTGTGTCGAATTTGCTAAAAACAATGAGAAACTGATCGTTATCGGCGGTGCTATGGGAACCGGTGTTCTCTCTATTGCCGAGATCAACAAGTTGGCTACCATTCCGTCTTTGGACGAACTGCGCGCCAAAATCATTGGTTTGTTGCAAGCTCCTGCTGCTCAGTTGGCAAGAGTTACCAAGGCTTATTCAGAAAAAGAATAGTTGTTTTTCTGAGTAATGCAAAATGCAAGATGAATAACAAAACTGTTTAATTTATTTATTGGAGAAAAAAAATGGCCGATTTAGCCAAATTAGTAGATGAATTGTCCGCTCTTACCGTTATGGAAGCTGCTGACTTGTCCAAGATGTTGGAAGAAAAATGGGGCGTTTCTGCCGCCGCTGCCGTTGCTGTTGCTGCCGGTGGTGCTGCTGGTGCCGCTGCCGCTGAAGAGAAAGACGAATTTGACGTTGTTCTCGCTGAGGCTGGTGCTAACAAGATCAATGTTATTAAAGAAGTTCGTACCATTACCGGTCTCGGCTTGAAAGAAGCCAAAGACTTGGTTGATGGCGCTCCCAAGACCATCAAAGAGGGCGTTGCCAAAGCTGAAGCCGAAGAAATGAAGAAGAAATTGGAAGAGGCTGGGGCTAAGGTTGAGCTCAAGTAGTTACGAGGAAGCTCGCAATAACGGCGACTAATCGTAAAAAATAGAAAAAACCGAAAATTCATGTACTATGGTGTACACTAGGATTTTCGGTTTTTTCATTTTTACTTCTATTCGCGCGTTCTATCGAGCTTCCATTACCTTGTGCAGAGAGAGTTTTTTTGCGTGTCCCTGAGGGACTTGTTTTTCACGTTATAAGCCACAAATCTTGAGCTTTTAGAAAAGTGCCGTGTGGAAAGTATGTTCTGGCGACTAATCGTAAAAAGTAGAAAAAACCGAAAATTCATGGACTATGGTGTATACTAGGATTTTCGGTTTTTCTATTTTTATTTCTACTCATCTCAATTATCAATTTTCTATGAGTGCTTTATGAGGATTTTGGGGGTTGACTTTCCTTATCAGTCTTGTTAAGAGTGTCCTTAGAATTGGTATTATTAATTAAACTTTTATGTTATGAGTACGAAGATCGAAATTGGCTACTATGCGTTTGAAGGCGGTAAGTTTTCGTCCGATCCCAACGCTTATTTAAATTGCCAAGGAGTGGTGGCATGGCTTAATCCTGATTCCAGCGCTTCCGAGGGCAAGCGAGGTCTCATCCTAATTCCAGATGCAGAACGCTTTATGTGGGCAAAGGTCAGCACGGAAATTGGAGCTCAATGCGAGTATGGAGGAAAGTCTAATACGCAAAAAATACTAGACTACGCTGAGAAATATAAATTGAATTTTCCGGCGGCACAGTGGTGCGCGTCTTATTCTAAAAATGGGATAAAACCTGGTGAGGCTTTTTTGCCGGCTCAAGGGCAATGGTGGAATATGCTCGATAATTTGAAAATAATTAACTCCGCTCTTGATAAGATGGGAGGGGCTTTGTTGACAAACGTGGTTTGCTCTTCAACAGAGTGTTCATCTAATTTGGTGTGGTGCATGGATATGGATGATTTATATGCTCTCAAAGAGCCTAAACGTTCTTATTTTACGGTTAGGGCGGTTATTGCTTTTTAGGCCGAACTGTTGAATTTAACTCCTTGCTTGGTAGCAAGGAGTTGTTTTTTAGGAAAGCGTGTTTGAAAAACAACAACAGAAACGGAAATTTTAAGGCCTGCGATATATTGTTGGTGCTTTTTATTTTGCTTGTTTGCTGAAATTGTGTTATCGTTCTTTATATTGAAGTTGCGGAGGATGGTAAATGGAAAAAATTAATGTCGACGGAATGCCTTTTGATATTTGCCAAATTAATCCGCACTTGAAAGTTGCCGCTTTCCCAGAAATAGCCCAAAAAATTAAAAAAGGCTATGGCAGAAACTTTTTATCAGTGATGGATGGTTATGCTTGTGAGCTGCTAAAATTGCCGTTGGCATACAAAACGCCGCCGATATTTTCTTTTGTGGTTTTGCCGCGGGGGGACGTTTTTAAGCAATTTAGCGGATGTCCCTTTTCTCATGGAATGGCGGCGGCAAAATTTGCAGTTGATGCCAATTATCCGATGCCGTTGGCGGTGGATGAGGTGTGGTTTGAGCGTGGGTTCCTTCCTGAAGAAAGTATAGAGCGAAAAGTCGGTCTTTGCCATGAACTTGCGCACACACTGCATAGCGCGTGGTTTGATAATAAAATGGTTTTGTGCGAGGGATTTGCCGAATTGTTGCCTCATTATCTGATGAACCTTGAAAGCCAGAACCTCAAGCATCGTCAAGCGATAGCCGCGTTTGCTCAAGATAAAATGCGAATGGTTGCTGATATTGAACAAAACGGAATGTTCTCGCCCGAGGACTTGAAGCAGCGAAATAAAAATACCCAAGAGAGAGAAGGCTACATGTCTGTTTATTTGTGGATGTTGGGGTATACAAAACGTGTGGAAAAACACTTTGGTCTTGATAAATTTGGGGCGGCCAACTTGATGTTATCTGAATTTGAAAAGTTAGGCAAGAATCCTAACACTTCGGTTTTTGAAGAAATAGCAAAGTTAATCAGTTTGTCTTCTGATGTTTTGACAAATACATGCCTATTGCAAAAGGAAGGGCAGGTGTATGTGATTAAATTTGATAAGTCTAAACAAGCCGCTTTGCCTAACTATAAAAAGACTGTTCTGGGTAGGTAAGAGTTATAACAAAAACCCCTTTGCAATAAAATGCAAAGGGGGTTTTGTTATTCTTTCAGCCAGTGCCAATATCTCTTGACACCTAAAAATAGTAGGTTTATTAGCCAGCTAAGAATCAGCAAAAGGATAATTAAAGCTAAAAAGGTAATAACCGCTGCCGCTGCCGCTAGGCCAACGGATTGCATAATGTTTTCGTTGTCGCAAATGCTGATTACCGCAAAAGTTATAAATATGAGTTCCGACAAGACAAAAGAGCTGATTATGATCGCTTTTATGGTGTCGGAAAAGCTTTCGCAACAAATAAGATTTGCTATCCGCTTATGCGTCTTTATCGGAACAACCACCATGTAGCCAATAAAAAACAGGATTAAACTACTCCAGATAAGGCGAAATGTATAATCGATTGTTTGTGACAACGAGGCAGATGCACTCAGGGGCATTTTTTGATGGAAGAAGCATATTATCACAGCGATTACACAAAGTTGTATCAGGCATTTGAGAAAAATGCGCCAGCCTTTAGATGCAGGTTTCCTTTCTGCCAACCAGGCGAGGCTAATACCTCCGATTAATAGGCTCAGGCTAATTAAAATGTCTAAAATTTTTTCCATAGTTGTAAGTATTAATAATTGATTCGATGGTAAATTTATAAAAAAATTCATCTCCTTTGTCAAGACGCGGAAAACTCGTTTTTGAAGCGAAAAAATTGTTGCAAAATGAATCGCTTAGGTGTACAAGAAAGCGAATTTTCGAAAATTATTCTTACGAATCGGCGCGATGATTGGGTGCAATGCCCGGGTAGCCGCCGGTTTTGCTTTCTTTCTTATTTTGTAACGTTACAGTATATAACCCTCTGCGCGCGGGATTCAGTTTTTTGATAGGATGGCCGCAGATTTTAACCAAAAAGGATGTTTTGCAATGAAGGAATCTTATACGAGCAAAAGACGTGTAAGAAGAAACTTCGGCCGAATCGACGCTGTTGCCGATATGCCGAATCTGATTGAAGTTCAGACTGGTTCTTATAATAGTTTTATTCAAGCCAAAGGGGCTGAAAAATGCGAGTTTGGTTTGGAAGAAGTGTTCAAATCCATTTTCCCGATTAAAGACTTTTCCGGAAACGGCGAGCTTGAGTTCGTAAGCTATGAGCTTGAAGAGCCCAAGTATGATGTTGATGAGTGTATCAAACGTGATATGACTTATGCCGCTCCGGTTAAAGCTACCTTGCGTTTGGTTGTTTGGGATACCGATGAGGCTACCGGTGCCAAGTCTATTCACGACATTAAAGAGCAAGATGTTTATATGGGAGATATCCCGTTGATGACGGATAAAGGTACCTTTATCTTCAACGGAACAGAGCGCGTTGTCGTTTCGCAAATGCACCGTTCTCCTGGTGTGTTCTTTGACCATGACAAAGGCAAAACCATGGCCAGCGGTAAGTATTTGTTTGCCGCCCGCGTTATTCCTTATCGCGGTTCTTGGCTTGATTTTGAGTTTGATGCCAAAGATTTGGTTTATGCTCGTATTGACCGCCGCCGTAAGTTGCCGGTTACCTCTCTTTTGTATTCTCTCTATTCTAGGGAGACAGAAGACAAAATTGCTGCCTTGGCTAAGAAAGGCAAGAAAATTGATCCGGCCGAAATTAAAGGTATGGATAAGGAAGAAATTCTCAATTACTTCTATGATACCGATGATTATGTCGCCGATAAAAAGGCCTGGAAAGTTAAATTTGTGCCTGAGCGCATGAAGGGCGTTAAGTTCGACTTTGATTTGATTAATGCCGCCGATGGTAAAGTCGTTTTGGAGCAAGGTAAAAAACTTTCTCCGCGCGCCGCTCAGAAATTGGCCGATGAAGGTTTGGAGTTCTACAAGGTTACTCCGCAACAGATGATTGGCAAATTCTTGGCTAAGAATATCGTTGTTGCCAAGACGGGTGAGGTTTTGGCTGAGGCCGGCGATGAAATCACCGAGGAATTGCTCGAGAAGTTTGCCGCCAACAAAATTAACGAAATTAAGACCTTGTTTATTGACGGAATCAATGTCGGCCCGTATATCCGCAATACTCTGGCTGCTGACAAGAACAGCTGCCGCGAGGAGGCCTTGTTGGATATCTACCGTGTTATGCGCCCGGGTGATCCTCCAACCTATGAAACGGCCGACCAGCTCTTCCATGGATTGTTCTTTGACAAAGACCGCTATGATCTTTCATCCGTTGGTCGTGTTAAGATGAATATTGCTTTGGATATTCCGTTTGAAAAGGCTCCGGATACTTATGGTATCTTGCGCAAAGACGATATTCTCCGCATTGTTAAGAGACTTTGCGAATTGCGTGACGGAAAAGGCGAGGTTGATGATATTGACCACTTGGGTAACCGTCGTGTTCGCTCGGTTGGTGAGTTGATGGAAAACCAATATCGCATGGGCTTGTTGCGCATGGAGCGCGCTATCCGTGAGCGTATGAGCTCTGAGAACCTCAATAATGTTAAACCGCAAGATTTGGTTAATGCTAAGCCGATTGCTTCGGTTATCCGCGAGTTCTTCGGTTCTTCTCAGTTGTCTCAGTTTATGGACCAGAACAACCCGTTGTCTGAGATTACGCACAAGCGTCGTTTGTCTGCTTTGGGCCCCGGCGGTTTGTCTCGTGACCGTGCCGGATTTGAAGTCCGTGACGTACATCCGACGCACTATGGCCGTATCTGCCCGATTGAAACTCCTGAAGGTCCAAACATCGGTTTGATTAACTCTTTGGCATGCTATGCACGTATCAACAAATACGGTTTTATTGAATGTCCGTATCGTAAGGTTGTAAACGGCGTGGTTACCAAAGATGTGGTTTATCTTTCCGCCAATGAGGAAGGCAAATTCAGAATTGCCGAGGCTAACGCAAAGGTTAAGGATGACGGCCATTTTGAAGAAGATCTTATTGCCTGCCGCAAGGCCGGTGAGTTTGAGTTTGCTCATCCGCGCGAGATTGACTTTATCGACGTTTCTCCGAAACAGTTGGTATCTGTTGCGACCGCTTTGATTCCGTTCTTGGAAAACGATGACGCAAACCGTGCTTTGATGGGTGCTAACATGCAACGCCAGGGCGTGCCCTTGCTGCGTTCTGAGGCTCCGTTGGTCGGTACCGGTGTTGAGGGCGTGGTTGCCAAAGATTCCGGCGCAACCGTTGTTTGCAAAGCCGATGGTATTGTTGATGCTGTTGATGCCAACCGTATCGTGGTTCGTTCTAAGGACGAGCATGCCGCTGATGCAGGTGTTGAAATCTACCGCTTGTCTAAATTCCGTCGTTCTAACCAGAATACCTGCATTAACCAAGTTCCGTTGGTTAAGGTCGGTGATGAAGTTCATGCCGGTGATATTATGGCTGACGGACAATGCACCGATATGGGTGAGTTGGCTTTGGGTAAGAACGTTTTGGTAGCTTTCATGCCTTGGAACGGTTTGAACTACGAGGATGCTATTTTGTTGTCTGAGAGAATCTCTCGCGATGATGTCTTCACCTCTTTGCACATTGAGGAATTTGAGGTTATGGCGCGTGATACCAAACTCGGACAGGAAGAAATTACTCGTGATATTCCAAACGTTGGTGAAGATGCTTTGCGCAACCTTGATGAAGCCGGTATCGTTTATATTGGCGCTGAGGTAAAGGCCGGTGACATCTTGGTTGGTAAGGTTACACCGAAAGGTGAATCTCCGGTTACTCCTGAAGAGAAATTGTTGCGTGCCATCTTTGGTGAAAAAGCCTCTGATGTCAGAGACACATCTTTGCGTGTTCAGCCCGGTATTGAAGGTATTGTGGTTGATGTTCACGTATTTTCTCGCCGCGGTGTTGAGAAAGATGAGCGTGCTCTCTCTATTGAGCAGCAAGAGATTTCTCAGCTGGCAAAAGACCGTGATGACGAAATTGCCATTATCCGTCGTAACGTTGAGGATCGTTTGAAGTCTATGTTGCTGGGGCAGAAAGTTGTTGATGCTTCCAAAGGCAGCATTGCTAAAAACGCCGAAGTTACTGAAGAAAAATTGGCTGAAATTCCGTCTTCTCAGTGGCGCAAAATCGTTGTTAAAGATGAGGCTGTTATGGCCAATATTGAGGAACTCCTCAATGCCTATGACAACCGTGTGGAAAAAATCCAGAAGCACTTTGACGACAAGGTTGAGAAAGTTCAACGCGGCGATGATTTGTTGCCGGGTGTCTTGAAGATGGTTAAAGTCTTTATTGCTACCAAGCGTAAAATTCAATCCGGTGATAAAATTGCCGGACGTCACGGTAACAAAGGTACAATTTCCCGCGTATTGCCTCTGCAGGATATGCCTTATATGGAAGATGGTACGCCGGTTGATATCGTGCTCAACCCTCTGGGTGTGCCTTCTCGTATGAACGTGGGACAAATTTTGGAAACGCACCTTGGATGGGCGGCTCAAAAACTGGGACAACAGCTCAACGAGTTGTTGGAACAATATAAAGCCGGCCAGGCAACCGAGAAAGATTTGCGTGCCAAACTCAAAGATGTTTATGGTGAAAAACAATATAAGCGCGAAATTGCCGATATGAGCATGAAAGATTTGGAATTGATGATTCCGAACTTGAAGCGCGGTGTGCCGATGGCTACTCCGGTATTTGACGGTGCCACCGGTGATGATATCAACGAAATGCTGACAAAAGCCGGCTTGCCGACATCTGGTCAGATTGACCTCTATGACGGGCGTACCGGTGAGAAGTTTGACCGCAAAGTTACGGTTGGTATCATCTACATGATCAAACTGCACCACATCGTTGATGAAAAGATGCACGCTCGTTCTGTCGGTCCGTACTCTTTGGTTACTCAACAACCTCTGGGCGGTAAGGCTCAGTTCGGTGGTCAACGTTTCGGTGAGATGGAGGTTTGGGCTTTGCAGGCTTATGGTGCTGCCTATACCTTGCAAGAAATGCTCACTGTTAAATCCGATGATGTTAACGGACGTACCAAGGTTTATGAAGCTATTGTCCGCGGTGAGGATAGCTTTGAGGCCGGTATTCCTGAATCCTTCAATGTTTTGGTCAAAGAAATTAAATCTTTGTGCCTCAATGTTGAGTTGTTGAACGAAGAAGTTTAAGGCAGAGGAGTTTTTAGAACATGAATGATATTATGAAATATTTTGGTCAGCAGGTCTCTGGCGAATCTTTTGACCAAATTAAAATTTCCATCGCCTCTCCTGAGCAGATCCGTTCTTGGTCTTATGGTGAGGTTAAAAAGCCGGAAACCATTAACTACCGCACCTTTAAGCCGGAAAGAGACGGCTTGTTCTGCGCTCGTATTTTTGGTCCGGTAAAAGACTACGAATGTTTGTGCGGAAAATATAAACGCATGAAATATCGCGGCGTCGTTTGCGAAAAGTGCGGTGTCGAAGTTACTTTGGCAAAAGTCCGCAGAGAAAGAATGGGACATATTGAATTGGCCGCTCCGGTTGCTCATATTTGGTTCTTGAAATCTCTGCCAAGCCGTATTTCTATGATTACCGATATTCCGATGAAGTCATTGGAAAGGGTTTTGTACTTTGAAAATTATATCGTTATCGAGCCCGGTTTGACCCCGCTCGGCGTTAACGAGTTGTTGACAGAGGAACAATACCAAGAAGCCATTGATGAATATGGTGAGGATTCTTTCCGTGCCGGTATCGGTGCCGAGGCTATCCGCGAGATCTTGGCTTCAATCGACTTGGAAGCAGAGCGCAAGGCTATTCGTGAAGAACTCAAGGATAATGCTTCTGAGGCTAAGCGCAAAAAGTTGGTTAAACGTTTGAAGATTATTGAATCTTTCATCGAATCCAACACCAAGCCGGAATGGATGATTTTGACCGTTCTGCCGGTTATTCCGCCAGAGCTGCGTCCGTTGGTTCCGTTGGACGGCGGCCGTTTTGCCACCTCTGACTTGAACGATTTGTACCGCCGCGTTATTAACCGTAACAATCGTTTGAAACGCCTGATTGAACTCCATGCGCCGGATATCATTATCCGCAACGAAAAGCGCATGTTGCAGGAATCTGTTGATGCTTTGTTTGATAACGGTCGTCGTGCACGTGCTATCACCGGTACAAACAAACGTCCGCTCAAATCTTTGTCTGATATGCTCAAAGGTAAACAAGGTCGTTTCCGTCAGAACTTGCTCGGTAAACGTGTTGACTACTCCGGGCGTTCGGTTATTACCGTCGGGCCTGAGCTTAAATTGCATCAGTGCGGTTTGCCTAAGAAAATGGCTCTGGAATTGTTTAAACCTTTTGTTTATGCAAAACTGGAACTCTATGGTCACGCTACAACTATCAAAGCAGCCAAGAGAATGGTTGAAAAAGAACGTCCGGAAGTTTGGGATATCTTGGAAGAAGTTATCCGTGAGCACCCGGTTCTCTTAAACCGTGCGCCGACTTTGCACCGCTTGGGTATTCAAGCTTTTGAGCCTGTATTGGTAGAAGGAAAGGCCATTCACTTGCACCCGCTCGTTTGTACCGCGTTTAACGCCGACTTCGATGGTGCCCAAATGGCGGTTCACGTTCCGTTGTCTATCGAGGCTCAGTTGGAAGCTCGTGTTTTGATGATGTCTACCAACAACATCTTGTCTCCGGCTTCCGGTAAACCGATTATCGTTCCGACACAAGATATGGTCTTGGGTATTTACTACCTGACTTATGATGCCGACGGAATGAACGGCGAGGGTATGATCTTCTCTGATTTCAACGAAGTTTTGTTGGCCTTGAATGAGAAGGTTGTGGATCTGCATGCCAAAATCAAATGTCGTATGGAATACATCAACGATGAGGGCAAATTGGTAAGAGGGTTGGTTGAAACCACTCCGGGACGTATTATCGTTTCTGAAACTTTGCCTAAACATGAGAATGTTCCATTCTCTTTGGTTAACCGCTTGCTGCGTAAGAAAGAGATTGGGGAAATCATTGATACCATTTATCGTCATTGCGGACAGAAGGAAACCTGCTTGTTTGTTGACAAGATTATGACTCTTGGCTTCCAAAACGCTTGCAAAGCCGGTATTTCTTTCGGTAAAGATGATTTGATTGTTCCTGATGCCAAGAAGACCTTGATTGAGGAAACCGAAAAGCAGGTTAAGGAATTTGAGGAGCAATACCAAAACGGTTTGATTACCAAAGGCGAGAAATACAACAAGGTTGTTGATATTTGGGCTGCTTGTACGGATAAAGTTGCCGATGAAATGATGAAAAACATTTCTAAGACCGAGCATGGCTACATTAACTCTGTTTATATGATGGCTCACTCCGGTGCTCGTGGTTCTGCCGCTCAAATGCGTCAGCTGGCCGGTATGCGCGGTTTGATGGCGAAGCCCTCAGGCGAAATTATCGAACAGCCGATTATCTCTAACTTTAAAGAAGGCTTGACCGTGCTTGAGTACTTTAACTCTACCCACGGTGCTCGTAAAGGTTTGGCCGATACGGCTTTGAAGACCGCTAACTCCGGTTACTTGACTCGTCGTTTGGTCGATGTTGCCCAAGATGTGGTTATTACCGAGACAGATTGCGGAACAGAGCGCGGTATTATTGTTCGTCCGGTCGTGGATGGCGGTAATGTCGTTGTTTCTATCGGTGAACGTATTTTGGGTCGTACCATCCAAGAGGATATTGTTCATCCTGAAACCGGTGAGGTTTTGGTCAAGAAAGGTAAGCTGATTGATGAAAACGATGTCGAAGTCGTTGAGGCTGCCGGTGTTGAACAGGTTAAGATCCGCTCTGTACTGACTTGCGAAAGCAAAGATGGCGTTTGCGCCGCCTGCTACGGCCGTGATTTGGCTCGCGGTACGCCGGTTAATGTCGGTGAGGCTGTGGGTGTTATTGCCGCTCAGTCAATTGGTGAACCTGGTACACAGCTGACCATGAGAACCTTCCACATCGGTGGTGCGGCACAAAAAGGTGCTGAGCAGGCTTCTGTCGAAGTTCCGTTCGCCGGTGAATTGAAATTGGAGAACAACCATACGGTTACAGACTCTGAGGGACATCTGATTGTTTTGTCTCGTAACTGCGAAATCGTTATTGTTGACTCTCAGGGACGCGAGAAATCTCGTCACCATGTTCCTTATGGTACTAAGATTTTGGTTGCCGAAGGAGCTAAGGTAAAGAAGGGACAAAAGGTTGCCGAGTGGGATCCGTTTACTGTTCCGGTTATTACCGAGAAAGCCGGTAAGGTTGAGTTGGTTGACTTGATTAATAATGTATCTGTTCGCGAGAATACCGATGAAACAACCGGTATTGTTTCCAAGGTGGTTATTGATTGGCGTTCTAACTCCGGTTCTGCCGGTTTGAAGCCCAGCATCATGTTGGTTGACAACAAAGGCAAACATGTTGTCGGTGACAACGGTAAGGAAGTTCGTTACTATATGTCGGCTGATGCTATTTTGTCGGTTGACAATGGTGATGAGGTTAAGGTCGGTGATGTTATCGCTCGTATTCCGAGGGAGAGCTCTAAGACTAAAGATATTACCGGTGGTTTGCCGCGTGTGGCTGAGTTGTTTGAGGCTCGTCGTCCGAAGGATCCGGCTATCATCTCTGATATTGATGGCGTGGTCGAATTTGGTAAGGATTACAAAGCCAAACAGCGTATTACCGTTGTTCCGTCTAAGGGACAGCCGGTTGAATACCTGATCCCCAAAGGACGTCATCTGGCCGTACAAGACGGCGATATCGTCAAGAAAGGTGATGCTTTGGTTGATGGTGTTCCGGCTCCGCACGATATCTTGCGCGTTTTGGGCGTTGAAAAACTGGCCGAATATCTGGTTAAAGAGGTCCAAGATGTTTACCGCCTGCAAGGTGTTAAGATCAACGATAAGCACATTGAGGTTATCGTTTCTCAGATGTTGCGTAAGGTTGAGATTACTCAACCCGGTGACACCACCTTCTTGGTTGGCGAGCAAGTAGACCGTGATGTCTTTGAGGCTGAAAATGCTAAAGCCATTGCTAATGGTGAAACTCCGGCAACTGCTGATCCGGTTCTGCTCGGTATCACCAAGGCTTCTTTGCAGACCAAGTCATTTATTTCTGCCGCATCATTCCAAGAGACAACTCGTGTCTTGACCGAGGCTGCGGTTGAGGGCAAGGTCGACAAACTCAAAGGCTTGAAAGAAAACGTTATCGTCGGTCGTTTGATTCCGGCCGGTACCGGTACGGTTCTGAGAGCTTTGAAGAAAGTTGCCGCTCAGAATGACAAAGAGATTCAAGCTCTTAAGGAAGAAGCCGCTAAGCTTGAGCATCCTGCTAATGCATAAGCTAAAGTAGCTTTGTTAAGTCTTAAAAAACCTCCCGAGGAATCGGGAGGTTTTTTTGTTGCTTTTTGTCTAATAAATGTTTATAATCGGCACATCAAAGAAAATTATGATGTCTAACAATTTTTAAAGTATTATATATGGAAACACTCATTACCATTTTAGTAATTTTAGTCGTCATATTTTTTCTGGCGACTTGCACTCTGGCCGGCATTGTCTGGAAACAGGCCGAGAAAATCAATGAAATGAAAAAATAATGTCTAATCTTTAAATCTAAATTTTATGATGACGATAGGAAATATGGTAATCGTGGCTATCATTTTGTTTGTGGTTCAGATAGTTGTTTTGTTGATTCTTGTTAGTCTTGTAAGAGCTAAGAAAATTTCGATGCTTCAACAAGAAAAGAAACGTTTGGAACAGCTGTTAAAAGACATAGAAGAACACCGGAGCTCTTTTGAAGCTCAAACAAATAAGGGGCGTGCGGATAATGGCGACCTACTCTAGTTTTCTTCGAAGAAAAAAACTCCCGAATTTTTCGGGAGTTTTTTCTTGGGGAAAACAATGTAATAACTTGATTCTTTGCTCTTATATAGGCTAAAATTTGAGTACATTCTTATTACGAAGATTATAATTCTAACCTAAAACTTATAGCCTATGGAAATTATTACTAAGCTCGTGGTGATTTTCTTTGGAGGATTGATTGTCCTTTTGTTGGGATGTTTGGGCATTCTGTTGTATGCCAAACGCAGAGAACGAAAGAAACAATTACAAAAAAGAAGAGAAATTGCCCGGTTTGAGCGGAGACTTCGCAAGATGTCTGACATTGATTTGAAATTGTGGCTGGTCGGTTTGCGCAGAGGCCTCTATTCTAAAGAATATCATTCTTTGGAAATGCGGCAAGTGATTAGAGCAGAGATGAGACGGCGTGGTTTTAAGGAATCTTTTTTCCGTTCTGTTAAAACTTAATTCTTTATGGAAAATTTTATTTTTTTATGGGGAATTGTAGCCGTCATTTTGGTCGGTGGTTGTTGGTGTTTTCGTTTTTATTGGCGAAAGCATCGCAGGGAAGAAAAAAAACGGCAAAAGTTGCTCGAAGAATTGGCCCCTTGGCATGATGCCCTGCTTCGGATGGATGATGAGCAATTTGAAAAGGAGTTTAAAAAAATTAGCAGATTGTCTGTTGAGACTAATAAAATCGCTAAAAAACTTCAACTTCAATTAGATTTGATATGTGAGGAAGATTTGCGACGACGGATGTCAAAACGTCAGAGTTCTCATCGTTTGACAAGTAGTCATTTTTTTTAGACTAATGCTTCTAAAAGGTTTCGAGTCTTTCTCGAGACCTTTTTTTTGAGGAAATTAATGATAAAATTATTGCAACTGTGCCGTGAAAACTTTGCTTGAATTATTTTGCAATGTATTTATTATTTTTCTTGTTAAGGAAATAGGATATGTTTGATATTCAAAAGGGCTTAGAAAATCTTCTTCGGCATATAAAAATTGCTCCGGAAAAACCAGGCGTCTACCGCATGATTAGCGAGTATGATGAGGTTTTGTACGTCGGCAAGGCCAAAAACATAAAAAAAAGAATTGTGGCTTATTCTCATATTAATAAACTTCCCGTTCGGTTGCAGCAAATGGTGGCGCAAATCGAGCGGATGGAGTTTATTATTGTGGAGAACGAGGCCAGAGCCTTGCTGGTTGAAAATGAGCTGATTAAGAAATTTAAGCCTCGCTATAATATCCTTCTCAAAGACGACAAGACCTTTCCTCACTTGATGATTGATGTGGAATCGGAATTTCCTTCTTTACGAAAATATCGTGGCTCCAGGCGTGATAAAAATAAGTATTTTGGTCCGTTTGCCAGCGTGTTGGCGGTTAACAGCGTGGTAGATATTTTGCAAAAAGTATTTTTGCTTCGTTCTTGTCGGGATAATGTTTTTAAAAACCGTCAACGCCCATGTCTGATGTATCAGATAAAACGTTGTTCGGCGCCTTGTGTCGGTAAAATCTCTGCTGCAGATTATCGGGTTTTGGTGAATGAGGCTATAGAATTTTTGGAGGGGCGCAACAGCAAAATTCAGGAGGCGCTCTCCCAGAAAATGCAAGAGGCCAGTGCTCGTGAAGATTATGAGACTGCCCTGGTTTTACGAGACCGCATCAGGGCTTTAACGACCATTCAATCAAGACAAAATGTTGAGTATGCTGGCATTAAGTCTGCCGATGTTATCAGTTTGGTTAGGGATAAGGGGCTGGTTTGTATTCAAATATTTTTTATCCGCTCTGGGCAAAATTGCGGCAATACTCCTTATTTTCCGACTCAGACAGACGGTGCTGAAGATAGAGAAATCCTGGAAGCCTTTTTGAGCAGCTTTTATACCAATCACATTCCTCCCAAAGAGGTCATTTTAGCTGAGGAACTTGAAAACAAGACTTTTTTGGAAGAAGCCTTAAATGTCAAAATCAACACATACAAAAAAGGTAACAAGGCCGCATTAGTCAAAATGGCAACCGAGAACGCTAAAGCTTCAATTGCCAGGAAAATTGCTCTTGAAGCTAGTGTTAAGAGTAATTTGGAGGCGTTTAGAGATGTATTTGGATTGCCGCGTATTCCTCAAAGAATAGAAATTTATGACAATTCCCACAACCAAGGAAGTTTTGCCATCGGCGCAATGGTGGTGGCAACGCCTGAGGGCTTTGATAAAAAAAGTTATCGTACTTTCAATATTAAATACACGGCAGAAACAAGAGACGACTTTGCCATGATGCAAGAGGTGCTGAGGCGCCGTTTTGCCAGAATGACAGATGAAAACAAGCCTGATGTGATTTTGCTCGACGGCGGACGAGGGCAACTTAATGCCGTCTATGAGTGTTTGAAAGATTTTGATTTGAGCGGTATCACTATTATCGCCATATCCAAAGGGCCGGAAAGAAATGCCGGTAAGGAGTTTTACCATATGAAGGGAAAGGAAAGTTTTGCCCTTGAATTCCAGTCTCCGCTTGCATTTTATATGCAAAATTTGCGAGATGAGGCTCACCGTTTTGCTATCGGAACGCATCGTCAGCACCGGGCAAAGTCAATTTATAAATCAAGAGTGGATGAGATTGAGGGAATCGGAGCTAAACGCAAGCGTGATTTGCTTAGCTTTTTCGGCTCGGCAGAAGAAGTGGCCGAGGCCAGCATAAAAGATTTGCAAAAAGTGAGCGGAATCAGTAAAAAAACGGCGGAAAAAATTTATAAGTACTTCCATAATTAGAAAATCTAACTTAATATATCGGCTAGAATTTAGTAATTTTGTAGAAGGACCTGGAAATTGTATAATTTGCCTAATCTTTTGACGATATCCAGAATCGTTGTTATTCCGGTTATCTTTTTGACGGTTTATATTCACTCTCTTTGGTGGGGGCTCTTTGCTGCCGTATTGTTTATCATTGCCTCTATCACAGACTATTTTGATGGCTATCTGGCTCGCGCCAGAGGTGAGGTATCTGCTTTTGGGCGATTGCTTGACCCGATTGCCGATAAGCTTTTGGTGGCATCTGCTTTGGTCGTCTTGTTGGCTAAGCCCGGAATGCTGGTTACCAAACTCAGTTTTATTCCGATTATCGTTATCTTGTGCCGGGAGCTCTTGGTGTCTGGTTTAAGAGAGTTTTTGATGGAAGTTAAAATCGGAATGCCGGTTACCCGTTTGGCTAAGTGGAAAACAGGCTTCCAGATGACGGCTCTTTCCATGATGTTGCTTAAAGGGTTTTGGTATTGGGGCGGAATCGGAGAGATTTTGCTTTGGGTCGCCGGTGTCTTGACCTTTATTACCGGATATCAGTATTTTCAGAAAAGCTTGGATTATATCAGAAGCCAAGACAAGACCAAAAAAACTGCGGCTCAGGAAGAAAAGAAAGCCTCCTTTTCTAAAACAAATCTAAAAGTTATCGCAAAGAAAAAAACTGCCACAAGGAAAAAAACAGTAAAGGCTTCTGCCAAAAAGTAAGCAACCTTTGAAAGGGTAACCCCATATGGATACGGAGGCCAAACATATTCTGGTGGTGGATGATGACACCCGTTTACGCTCTCTCCTGCAAAGATTTTTGCGGGAGAATGGCTTTTTTGTGTCTGTTGCCAAATGTGCCTCTGAGGCTCGTAAGTTTTTGCGCCAATATAAGTTTGATTTGCTTATTGTCGATATTATGATGCCTGAAGAAACCGGGCTTGAGTTTTTGAGCGGGGTGCGCCAGGACAGCTCCATTCCGGTAATATTGCTCACGGCTATGGGGGAAACCGCTGATAGGATTATCGGGCTTGAGAGCGGTGCCGATGATTATTTGCCAAAGCCGTTTGAACCAAAAGAATTGGTCTTGCGCATCAGAAATATTTTGAAGCGTACCCCGGTTGAGAAAAATGCCGAGGCCGGAAAGCTAAACTTGGGTTTGTGTTTCTATGACTTGCAGAAAAAAGAGCTGCAGTCAAAAACCGGAGAGGTCATTCATATAACTCCGGTGGAGCAGGCATTGCTGAATATTTTGGGGGCTAAGTCCGGACAGGTCTTTACGCGTGAAAAGTTGGCCGAAATGCTCGGTGCCGGGCAAAGCCCTCGCTCGATTGATGTACAGATTACTCGTTTGCGCAAAAAAATTGAGCAAGATTCTAAGAATCCCCGCTATTTGCAAACGGTCAGAGGCAAAGGATATATGCTTTTGCCGGAATAGTTTTTTAAGAAAGGAAACAAATATGCATCTTAGGTTGTCTCCCAAAGTAGAGGAAAAATTGCGCTATTTGCGTTTGAAGTTTTTGCCGAGGACATTGTTTTTCAGAACAATGTTGTTGATTTTTGTGCCGTTGATTGTGGTGCAAATTGTTTCCGTGGTGATGTTTTTTGACGGAAGTTGGAGCCGGATGGGCCGCAGATTGTCTGAAAACCTGGCCGCTGACATGAGCTTTATTACCGATTTGGTGCAAAAAGATGTATCAAAAGTTGCCAAAGTGCAGGAAATGGCCGACAAAACTTTCGGCATCCAAATGGAATATTATGATAACCAGGAAAAATATCAGGTTATCAGTAAAACGCATCGCGGCAGTAAGATGGTGGTCGGGTATTTGGAAGAGGCATTGGAAGAGACTTTTCCAAATGCCAAAAGAGAGATTTTGCTTAGCAAAGATGACAATGACTTGATCGTACTTATTGATGATGAGCATGGGTTGTTTAAGTTTATGACGTCTAAGAAGAAAATCTTTAGCTCTTCTATCTTCATGTTTGTGGTCTGGATGGTGGGTACATCTATTCTTTTGTTTTTGGTGGCAGTGCTGTTTTTGCGCATCCAAGTTAGGTCTATTGCCGAGCTTGCGCAGGTGGCGGAAGATTTTGGTAAGGGAATTGATAATAAAAACTTTAAACCTTATGGCTCTTCTGAAGTGCGCAAAGCCGCAATTGCGTTTATTAAGATGAAGGAAAGAATCCAGCGCCAAATCAGCGAGCGTACGCAAATGTTGGCTGGCGTTTCTCATGATTTGCGCACACCGCTGACCAGAATGAAACTGCAGGCAGCCATGATGCCTGAGGGGGAGGACAAAAAAGATTTTCTCTCTGATGTGGACGAGATGGAAAAAATGCTTGATGGCTATTTGGCTTTTGTTAGCGGTGAGGCAGGTGAAAAGTCTACTTTTGTTGATATGAATGAAATGATTTTGAGTATTATCAATAAATTCCGCAATAAAAAGGCTCTTATCCGGTACTCTACCAACGATGATGTGAGCGCTATTCAGGGGCGTGAGCAGGCTTTGAAGCGCGCTCTGACTAATATCATTTCCAACGCCTTTCGGTATGGCAAAACAATCGCCGTGAAGTTGGAAAGCAATGATAAAAAGCTTTGGATATCTGTTGATGATGATGGTCCGGGAATTCCGGCTGATAAGCGTGAGGATGTGTTTAAGGCATTTTATCGGTTGGAAAATTCCCGAAATAAAGAAACCGGCGGTGTCGGGTTGGGGTTGTCTATTGCCAAAGATGTGATTACTTCTCATGGCGGGACAATCGAGCTTTTGGACAGCGAACTCGGTGGTTTGAAGGTTTTAATCAGTATTCCTTTGTAGGGAAATATAGATGAGTGATGATGTGAAATTGCCGGAAGACGATATTATGGATTTGGAGGGGCAGCCTCTTGACGGGGATTTTGATTTGCCGAAGTCAGATGATGATTTTGATTTGGATAAGTTCTTGGCGGAAAACACGTCGGAAAATAGACTGGGGACTGATGCGCCTCTGGCTCGGGACAGTTTGGATCTAAATCAATGGCTTGATGGTGAAAATAAGCTCGATAGTGCGGAGGCACATTCGGTTACCCTTTCAGAGGTTTCAGAGGATGAAGATGTTGGGCAATCAGCAACTCCTTTTGAACGAGCTGAAGAAACAATAGCAGAAAGAGATGTCGAACCCGATGCTGAAATTGAGGTTGAGCCAGAGCCTGTTGATGATATGGATGAGCAAGCGGCGCCGCAAACTTTCAATGATGTTTCGAGGGATGCAGAAGTTGAGCCAATGGCTGAGGTGGAAGCAGAGTTTGAGCCGGTTGATGATAACGAGGCTGCTGAGCCTGATTCAGAAATTGTGGCAGAGCCTGAGGCAGAGACAGAGCCTGTTCCAGAGGTTGAAATTGCATCCGAAGCGGAAGTCGAAAATGTACCAGAGGTTGAGCCAGAACCAGAGGCAGAAGTTGCACCTGAGTATGAAGCGGTTGCGGAAGGACCTGTGCAAACAGAAGAAGATGTGGTTAATGATGGTAGGTCCAAGGGCTGGGCTTTTGAGGGGATAGAGACCTCAAGCACGGAAGAAGATGAGGCATCAGCCATGGATGAGAGTGGGGAGCATCAGTTAGGGGAAGATAATTTGGCAGATGTTGAGCCTGAAGAGGAAAAGTCAGCGGAGTTTGAGCCGCAGGAGGAACAGGTGTCTTCTGTCGAGGATGCTTTTGAGGCAAAAGTTGAAAAAAAGACTGATGGATGGCTCCCGCCAGCGGTGAATGTCGGTGCCGAATCTGCTTATGGCTTGGAGGAGCCAAAAGGCTATGCTCTATGGTATAGCGGCAACTATGACGACAAGGCGTTTGAGGTTGATAAGCAATCTGTATCAGGTGTGTTGGATGGTGATAATGAGCACAAGGTCATTCATGTAAATGTCGGCTATGATACTTATGGTTGGCAGGTCGAGTTTGCCAATGGCACGGTTATGAACCTGCGTGATGTGAGAGAATATCAACTTAAAAATGGTAGATTACCGGCTGGTGATGGCGCAATCGTTTATGGCGATGAGCGTGTTGAATTTCACCATATTGAAAAGATAACACTTTATGAGAGTGTTCGTTATTTTACCTATATGCCGAATTAACATTAAGCCCCGTTGGTGAACATGGCTTTCCATTTGTGTGGAAAAGCCCTTGGTTTTTCTGGCAAGTGATGTCAGAAAATGTATAATTGAAGATAATATATTAGCTAGGGAGTTTTAGGGAATTTATAAGCGGGATTAGCTTAACTGCATCAATGCGGTCGAATTTGTTGAGCCTGCAGAACATCAGTGGGCAGGTTGATCTTACCCAAGACAAATTCGCCAACAATTGGTCATTAATTCTCTTTCCTTGGTATCTTGAGCGAGTCAATTAATACTTAAACTATTCTAGGGTACCGTCGATCAGCACCCAGACCACCGGGAGTGGCGTGGATTACAGCGGAGTTATGCCTCTGGTCGCTTGACCGGCGCTTGTCTGGCCAGCTAGGCTCGCCAAATCAGACTTAAGTTATTCTAAAATAAAACCTCTCTTTAGCGAGGTTTTATTTTTTTATTTGCTAATCGGAAAGACTTGGACAGCTCCGGTATTTGCTCCGCTTGAAGATGTATCTATTGCGGAGGCTCCAAAAATATTTGCTTGTTTCTTTTTGCTTGGGGCTGTCGGCGCCTTTAACTCAGGAGCTAAGGGGTAAGCATTTTTGGGCATGCGTAAAATCATATAACCGCTGCCGCCGCCGTAGGCCGGGCCGGAAATGCCGATTGAGTAGTAACCGCCGATATAGCCATAGTCCAAATCAATATAGTCAATGGCAAAAACAGTTTTAATCGTGCTTTGACCGATGGTGGTCATTTTGCAGGTATAGCCAGCATCTTCCAGCAAAACGTGATTAACATTTTTGGCAAACAGAATTGATTTTGAAGGTGTGCAATCAGGTGTTTGGCTGCCATAGGTGACATTATAGTTCAGCACCAAATTAATTTTGTTGGCACCTTTACCGATGATAACGTCCGTAATCCTAACGCTGTCTATATAGGCATTAGTCGGCGTGATGCCCGCGGTTATCGGCAGAGTGATATAATTTTCCAAGCAGGTGTGAGCATATGGATCTGCTTGGCAGATTAAAGCTTTTTGATAATTGTTGTTATCAAACAAGTGCAAAAGGCTGTTGTAGACATATTCTTTAGACATTGACAATTTGGCCGGAGCACATTGGTGTGAGCGGCAAACGACAATGGAACTTGGTGCCCTGACTTGGGCAGGTTCCATGTCTTTTCCCATTTGTTCATATTCGGCAGCACTGGGAGCAAACGGGTTGCTTAGGAAATCTCCAGGAGTGCGGGTGCGAAAATATTCGCAACCACTAACAAGCATGATGGAGCCAAGAAGCAATATACTTGATGATAACTTTCTAATCATAATTTAACCTTTTGCAAAAAATTATGCTTTATATTAAGACAAAGATTATGAAACAACAAAAGGTTTTTGCCACTTATTCAACGGATTTTATGAAAATGCGATTTTTTGTTCTTGTTTTGGCCTTTTTTATTCTCTTTCCTGCTTCGGGGAGAGCCGAAGTTAGGGTTATTGACGGCGATAGCTTGATGGTTAACGGAGTGGAGGTGCGTCTTGAGGGAATTGATGCGCCCGAATATCATCAAGAGTGCTATGATAAAGATGATAAGCCTTACCCTTGCGGCAAAATAGCCTATGAATTTTTGCTCAAAATTGTCGGGCAAGATACAACTTGTGAGGAAATTGAAAAAGACAGATATCACCGCAGTGTCGCTGTTTGCTATTCTCAAGGCAAAAATCTTAACCAAGAAATGGTTGCAAACGGCTGGGCTGTGGCTTATACATCCTATACAGATGCCTTTTTAGATGCCGAGGCAAAAGCCAAAAAAGCCGGGCGCGGTATCTGGCAGGGGCGCTTTATGCGCCCGGAACTCTATCGGGCTTTGATGCGCAAAAAATAAACTTTGCCCGGAATTTTAATTTTTTATTGAGATTCTTACTTGACAGCGGCGAAAACTTATGTATATTGCAAAGCAACGTTTTATGTTTAAATAAGATATAAAGGTGAAAATATGTACGCAGTTATTAAAACCGGCGGAAAACAGTACAGAGTTACAACTGGTGATGTGCTGAAAGTTGAGAAACTTGCCGGTGAAGAAGGTAAAGAAGTTGTATTCAACGAAGTTTTGGCTTTGGGCGATACCATCGGTAATCCTTTGGTTGCCGGCGCCAGCGTTAAAGCTACTGTTTTGAAACAGGCTCGTGATGCCAAAGTTATCGTGTTCAAAAAGAAACGCAGACAGAATTATCGTCGTAAAAACGGTCACAGACAGTCTATTACACTGGTCAAAATCACCGACGTTTGCGGCAAATAAGTTTTAAGGAGATTGTATTATGGCTCATAAGAAATCAGGTGGTAGCTCTAGTAACGGGCGCGACTCTATCGGACGCCGTCTCGGTTTGAAAAAATCCGGCGGTCAGAGCGTTATTCCGGGCAATATCATTGTTCGTCAACGCGGAACCCAATATCATCCGGGTGCCGGTGTCGGTATGGGTAAAGATCATACTATTTTTGCTGTGGCCGAAGGCAAGGTTGTCTTCTCTAAAAAGGCCGGTGACAGAACAGTTGTTTCTGTTGTCAGTGAATAGTTTGTTCTTATTGCAAGTTATCACACAAAAGCTTAGGGGGTGTTTGAACATCCCCTTTACTTTTCAAAAGAAACGGATATCTTATTTGTTAGGATTTTAACTCTTAAGAGAAAAAATATGAAGTTTTTGGATCAGGCAAAGATATTTGTTCAGTCGGGCGACGGCGGTGCCGGGTGCGTCTCTTTCAGGCGCGAGAAATATATTGAGTTCGGCGGCCCAAACGGCGGCGATGGCGGCAAAGGCGGTAGTGTTTATGTGGAAGCCGTGGCTAACCTTAACACTCTAATCGATTTTCGCTATCAGCAGCATTTTAAAGCGCAAAAAGGCCGCAACGGCATGGGTTCTGATAAGACCGGGCCCAAAGGCGAAGATATCATCATCAAGGTGCCGGTCGGAACCGAGATTTTGGCCGAGGACCAGAAAACCTTGATTGTGGATATGGTTACTCCGGGGCAAAAGTTTTTGCTTGCCAAGGGTGGCGACGGCGGCAGGGGCAATGCTCAATTTAAGTCCTCTACCAACCAAGCGCCTCGCTATGCCGAGCCGGGTTGGCCGGGACAGGAAATGTGGGTGTGGCTGCGCCTTAAGGTGATTGCCGATGTCGGGCTTATTGGTATGCCAAATGCCGGAAAATCTACTTTCCTTTCGGTGGTGACATCCGCCAGACCCAAGATTGCCGATTATCCGTTTACAACTCTGCACCCAAACCTTGGTGTTGCCTGGGTGGATGGCTATGAAATGGTGATTGCCGATATCCCCGGCCTTATTGAGGGGGCTCATGAAGGTGTCGGGCTTGGTGATCGTTTCTTGAAGCATGTCGAGCGTTGCTCAGCATTCTTGCATCTGATTGATGCAACTTCTGAGGATGTTGTCAAAATCTATCAGGATATTCGCAAAGAACTGGAATTATATAATCCTCTTCTGGCACAAAAGCCCGAGGTGGTGGTTTTGAATAAATGTGATGCCCTGCCTCAGGAGGAAGTTAGTCAAAAGCAAGAGGCGTTGGAAAAAGCTATTGGAAAGAAAGTCTTTACAATGTCGGCTATTGCTAAAAAGGGAATTTTTGATTGTCTGTTGGCAGTCAATAAATACATAACACGTGACCGCAAGAAAAAAGACGAGGTCGAGGCTGCTCCCGAGGCCTCAGAACCCTCTAAACCATGGTCACCTTTAGACTAGGAGTAATTTAAGTGGCTAAGAAAGCAGCGCAAGTGCTTGAGCAAGATGAAGCAGAAAAAATTTTGGACATTATCACCAAGTCATTAGATGATGGCAAGGCCAATGATGTTGTTGTTATAGATTTGCAGGGCAAAACTTCTATTGCCAATTATATGGTGGTGGCCAGCGGAACCTCCCAGCGCCATGTGGCCTCTTTGGCAGACCAAATCCAAATGAAACTTAAGGCGGCCGGCTATAAATCCACCATTGAGGGTGAGGAAAAAGCCGATTGGGTTTTAATTGATGCTTTTGACGTTATTGTGCACATTTTTAAACCCGAAGTGAGAGAGTTTTATAGTATTGAGAAGATGTGGACCCTTGGCAAAACTCGTCCGGGGGCTTTCTAAAGCAATTTTGTGCGGTCTCACAAATTTAAGCGTTTTCTGAAAATATTACTGCGCCTATTCCCGGTGGTAGGGGTGGCCCGACAGTATAGTTTGTATGCGATATATCTGTTCGCTCAATACCGCTCTCATCAGCATATGCGGCAGAGTCAGTTTGCCAAAAGATAAGATCAAATCAGCTTTATCTCTGGTTGATTGCAAGTGTCCGTCTGCGCCGCCGATTAAAAAGCAAATTTCCGAGCAGCCGTTGTTTTGCCAGTCTGCAATTTTGTGGGCGAGCTCAACGGATTTTAAATTTTCTCCTCTTTCATCCAGAACCACAACTTTGGCACCGTGAGGAATCGAAGATTGTAAAAATTTTGCCTCATCTTCCTGGTTTGAATTGTCTTTTTCTTTTATGAAAATATCCCAGCCGGAGCGTTTTACATACTCGTTTATTATCATTGCTTCAGGGGATGTCTTTTTGCATTTGCCGATGGCTAAGATGGTTACTTTCATTGGTAGACTTCCAGATTAAATACGTTTTGCAGGAAAAAGAGCGAAATATAACATACCAAAGCGGCAATTATCGGGGTGCTGACCCAGCTTACGGCAATGTGGCCTATCAGCTTCCAGTTTAGATTTCTGCCGCCTTTGGCAATGCCAATTCCCATTACTGCACCGATGACCGCCTGTGAGCTTGAAACCGGTACCAAAGGCAAAGCCGGTAAACCGTGTGAGAGCAGAAAATGTTGCAAATTTTGTGAGGCAAACAAAAACAAAACCAAAGATTGCGCGACTACAACCACCCAGGCCATGAGCGGCGACATTCGCATAATACCGTTGCCTACCGTATTTATTACTTTATGCGAATAGGTAATAACCCCTGCGCCAATGGCAATGCCGCCGATTAAAAACAAAACCTGAGTGCCGCTTAGGTGCAGGCCAAAGGGCAGGGATACCGCATGTAGCGGGCTTGAGGGAACAAACACGCCCATGACATTGGCAATGTTGTTGGCTCCTAAGGCATAAGCGCCGAAAGCCCCTGCCAAAATCAAGCCAATGCGCGTATAACTGTCTTGTCTTAGTAAATGCAAGTGTGACTTGCGGACAATCTTCCTGGTTAGCCAGTACAAGCCGACAGCGATGAAGCCCGAAAGAATCGGGCAAAAAACCCAAGTGCTGACAATTTGAGTTAAAACCGAAATATCTGTCGGTTTTGAGGCAAAAAAGTTCCAGCCGATGATGGCTCCCACAATTGCTTGCGAGGTGGAAATCGGCATGGATAAATTAACCATCCAATAAATGGTGAGAGCGGCAGCTAATGCAGACATAAAAGCGCCTGGCAGGGTATTAATACTGCCTAGGTGTCCCAGGGTTTGAGAGGCGCCGGAGCCGGCATAAACAGCTCCTAAGATGATGAATATACTGGCCGTGATTGCCGCTGTGCGAAATTTGACCATTTTGGTCCCGACTGCCGTGCCTATGATATTGGAGGCATCGCTGGCACCCAAAGACCACCCCAAAAACAAACCTGAACTCAGAAATATGAAAAAACTGATATCCATATCAGACATCCCGTTTGATTGTAAAAATCAAAAGACTATCAATGAAGTCTTCCGCAGTGTCGGCAATATCGCCGATATCGTTTACAAAACCGCCAAGTTGCAGTTTGTTGGCAAGAGGCAAATCCGAATCAAAAATGGCTTCGCTCAGTTTGCGTGAGGCGGCATCTGACTCATGCTCAATAAAATAAACCTTTTGCGAATAATCTCTGACACTGGATAAATCTCTGAAAAATGCGCGGCTGGCCTTGGCCATATTTTCTGCACATTCGGCACTTAAGTCGCATAGCTCGTTGATGCGTGTGTGGTACTCTGAGGGAACTTCCGGACGTTCACAATAAAATTTGTAGGTGACTTCGTCAAACTTATTGATGACTTTATCCAAGTTTTCCACCAACTGCAAAACATCTGCTCGCAGATCCGGTATCAGATTTTGGGTATATAAATTGTTTTCAATATCCCGCCTTAGGCCGTCTGCATCGTGTTCTATCAATTTGATTTGTTTTGAAAGCTTGCGGTAGCTGTCACTGCGTCCCTCTTCTAAGTAAACTCTAATGGCCTTTTTAAACGTCATGGTGGCGTCTATGAGCTTGTCATGAAAAAGGTCAATCTTATTTTCAAGTGCGCGGGTTTGAGAAAAAATAGATAAACTGATGTGAAACATGGTTCCCTCTTATAGTTTTTTGTTCTATTTTATTCTCATATTTATGAAGAAATTCTGAAAAAAACAATAAATAATATCTAAAATTTGGCTTGTAAATATTTTCATCTTTGGTTAGATTAGATGCGTTGATTAAATTTTTGAGGATTTTAAAATGAATAAAATTAATGCTGTTTATGTATCCTTGTTGGCCTTGATTGTAGCTCTTGTTGCTTTGGTTGTGTGCATCGTTTCCTACAATAAGGACAGCAATGTCGAGCAAGCTCTCAATGATAACCCAGAAATGATTATTAATGCTATGCAGAAATATGAGCAGGTTCAGAGAGAAAATGCTTTGAAAGAGGCTAAAGAATTGTTGGCTCAGAGTGCAGATGAACTCTATAATAACGAAAATGACGGTATCTTGGGTAATCCTGAGGGTAAGGTTGTTTTGGTCGAGTTCTTCGATTTCTCTTGCGGCTATTGCCACAGAATCTATCCGATTCTGAAAAATGTTGTTGCTAAAAATAGCGATCTTAAATTGGTGGTTAAGCCCTTGGCTTTTCTCTCTCCAATGTCTCAGTATGCTGCGAAGGCTTCTTTGGCTGCTAAAGAACAGGGCAAATTTGCCGAAGTTTATTCTGCAATCTTTGAAATTGAGGGACCATTGACAGAAGCTAAAATTGATGAAGCCGCCGTTTTGGCCGGTGCGGATCTTGAGCAACTAAAAACTGATATGGAATCGGAAAAAGTTAACAATACTTTGGCTGATGTATCGGCTTTGGCAAGCAAGGTTAGAATCAGCGGTGTACCAACTTTGGTTCTCAATGGCGAAATCATCCAAACCTTGGATGAAGTCGTTTTGCAACAAGCTATTGATGCTGCCAAATAATTTACAGGCGGCTTAAACGAAAGGCGGCTCTTTTGCAGGGCCGCTTTTTTTTGCCTTGTGTTTTGGAAAGAAAAAAACTATATATAGAAAAGTTCTTTTGTGTAACCCAGAGGGGTTGATTTAATTATTTACCAAAAAGGAATCCAAATGCAAATGGGTAGAAATATTATTGTCTGGCTGTTGGCCATTGTCTTGTTATCAGGTGCTATGAATATGTTTGCCGGCAATGCCGAAAAAGCCAATGCCGAAAAATTGGCATTTTCAGACTTTATGGACTATGTCGAAAATAAAAAGGTTTCAGAAGTTACAATATCTGGTGCCGATATCAGCGGTACATATACGGACGGAAAACGTTTTTATACCTATGCTCCTTTTGATCCCAACATGGTTGAGCTTTTGCGCCAAAATGATGTTAAGGTGACTGCTCAGCCGGAGGACAATACTTCTAACAATTTGTGGGGAATCTTAATCTCTTGGTTTCCGATGTTGCTGCTTATCGGCGTGTGGATTTTCTTTATGCGTCAGGCTAATTCCGGCAATAATAGAGCTATGAGCTTTGGTAAATCTCGCGCAAGATTAATCGAAAATGCCAAGAAGGTTACTTTTGCCGATGTAGCCGGTGCCGATGAGGCCAAACAAGAGTTGGAGGAAATTATTGATTTCTTGAAGGATCCGGCAAAATTTCAACGTTTGGGCGGCAAGATTCCCAAGGGTGTTTTAATGGTTGGCCCTCCGGGTACGGGTAAGACTTTGTTGGCAAAGGCAGTGGCTGGCGAGGCTGATGTGCCGTTCTTCTCAATCTCGGGTTCTGATTTTGTGGAGATGTTTGTCGGTGTGGGGGCTAGCCGAGTCAGAGATATGTTTGCCCAGGCAAAAAAGAATGCGCCTTGCTTGCTGTTTATTGATGAGATTGATGCCGTGGGGCGTCACCGTGGTGCCGGGCTTGGCGGCGGAAACGATGAGCGTGAGCAAACGCTTAATCAGTTGTTGGTGGAAATGGACGGCTTTGAAGATAATGAAAATGTTATCATCATTGCTGCCACCAATAGGCCAGATGTTTTGGATCCTGCGCTTTTGCGTCCGGGACGTTTTGACCGCCAGGTTACGGTGACGAATCCTGATAAAAAAGGCCGTGAGGAAATCTTAAAAGTGCATGTTAAGAAAGTGCCGCTGGCCAAAGATGTCAACCTCTCGGTTATTGCCCGCGGGACACCCGGTTTTTCAGGTGCTGATTTGGCTAATTTGGTTAATGAGGCTGCACTCTTGGCCGCACGTAAAAACAAACTTAAGGTGACATCAAAAGATTTTGATGAGGCTAAAGATAAGGTCTTGATGGGTAGCGAGCGCAAGTCCATGGCGATGGATGAAAATGAGAAAAAACTCACCGCCTACCACGAGGCCGGGCATGCTATCTGTTCTTTGTTTGTGGAGGAGACAGACCCCATACATAAGGCAACCATCATCCCCAGAGGGCGTGCCTTGGGTATGGTGCAGCAGTTGCCAGAAAAAGACCAATACTCATATTCTAAGGTAAAAATGCTTTCTCGCCTTACCATTATGATGGGCGGGCGTGTCGCTGAAGAGCTCAAGTTTGGTGATAAGAAGGTCACCAGCGGTGCTTCCTCTGATATCGCTGCGGCAACCAATCTGGCCCGCTCAATGGTCACAGAATGGGGCATGAGCGATAAGCTCGGGCCGGTGCTTTATGCCGAAAATACCGGTGAAGTGTTCTTGGGCAAATCTGTTACTCAGAGCAGAAATATGAGCGAGGAAACCGCCAAGTTGGTGGATGCCGAAATCAAAAATCTGGTGTTTAATGCCCATGCAGAGGCTACCAAGATTTTGAAAGAACATCAGAAAGATTGGGAGACACTTTCGCAGGCTCTGATTGAGTATGAGACCCTGACCGGGGATGAAATTAAGGATATTCTGGCCGGCAAAACAATTGATAAGTCAGCCGAAACTCCGGTGCCGGAAGAGAAACGTACACACGCTTCCGTTCCCGAAGCCTAACCAGGCGACGGCCTAGAGCGCTGCCGAAGCCGGCAGGGGCTTAACTCCGCTGTAACCCGCAAGACTATAAAAAGCCTCTTCATTTGAAGAGGCTTTTTTTACGGCTTGCTAATCTTGGGTGCCTTAGAATAATTTAAGGATGCTTTGGCTGGCTTGGCTGGCCAAAGAGAGGGAGTTAATGGCTAATTGTTGGCGGGTTTGGAGAGCCAACATATTGGCGCTTTCCTCATTCATATCCGCCAAGGTCAACTTATCCGCCCCCTCAGTTAAAACATTTATCAAATTCTCGGTAAAATCTTGCCTGGTGGTGATGATGTTATAGTTATTGCCGAGCTCTGAGGAATAACTACGAATGCTGTTAATAGCCGACGTCAGCTCTTCTATGGATTTGTTTATATCCCCTTGGCTCTGCCACTCCAGAGTTGTGAGCCCTAAGGTCTTTGAGCTCATATCCTTGCCTTGCACATTTAGGCTTGCGGTATTGTCCTCATTAAACTTCACCGTTAGTTTGTCTGGTTGCAAAAGGTTGATTCCTTTATAAGATGCATCCTTTATCAATGCATCGTATTGATTGAGAATTTTTTGATATTGCGAGGAATCATAATCCGAAGAAAAAACTGCTATATATAAATTCTGCATATAGCCTTGAAAATCTGTAAAGATCTCTTTGTATTCATTATCTTTTGATGCTGTAGAAGATACATTTGTAGAACATTTATTGGTAAAACTTTTTGTTATCTCTTGAGCATTAGACGCATAAAAATCTTCGTTAGCTGAGATTTCCCCGGCTTTGGTTTTGATAGAACTTCCTTGAACCATGCGTAACTTGCCAATTGCCCCCCATAAACCATCCTCAAATTCTGGTTGAAGAGTATTAATATTGACCGTACACTCCGAAGATAAAATCTCAACGTTTGTTCCCCAAATTCCACGGCCTGCATCAATGTTTAAGGATGCTTGATCAGTGATTCTGAGCAGGTTAGCATATACTACGGCAAAACTACAATCTTTAATATTTAGCTTTGCACGATCAGATAAATAAATATCTTTACAATTTCCCATCGGGTAGGTCAGATTACTGAAATTCAGGATTGTGTCATTTTCTAAAAGCATATTAGAATTGTATATTCCGGTAGAGTAGTCTACTTGTGTGCTAGAGATATTGTTTGCGCCGTTAAAAATTATATCAGAATTCAATATGCCATAAAGTTGATTGTTTGTTGTAGAAGCGCTATCAAGGAGTAAATTTGTCGTTTGCAAAGTTATCTGTCCACCTTCTAAAATCCCTTGCTCGCCATTGGTGTTTGTCTTATAGCAGATGTCCAAATTGGCTATTGTCGTGATACCATCACACAAAATACCTGTTTTGACTTCGTTAATAAATTCGAACGATAGCTTCGTCTTATTTCCTTTTCCCTCTAAATATCCGGCTCCTACAAGAGACTGCCCATCTTTAAGCTCAATATTTTGATTAACAGACAACGAAATGTCATTATCCAAGACTATCAAACCTTGTTTGCCGCTATCTATTGTGGACAAAAGCTCTTCTTCATTAGTTACTCTGGCAACAATATTCTGAACGGGGAAGGTTTCTAAAGCTTGTGTTGCCACCGCTGAGGCCTGCTCCAAAAACTCGCTGGCGCTCTCCAAGGCTGTGGTGGCCGCCTTAATGGTGCTCACCGCTTGCCCCATACTGTCTAACAAAGCATTCAAATCATCGGCACGATTGTTTAAAGATAAAGCTGTGTAGTAAGAACTTGGGTTATCTATGGCAGAATTTACCTTGTTGCCGGTAGCTAGTTTATTTTGGGTAGAGGAAACCTGCCCGCTGATATTCTGCAGGCTTAACAAATTCGACCGCATACTCGCAGTTAAACTTATTCCGCTCATTAGTTCTCTTTCCCTAAAGCTCGTATAATGGTGTACCTCAAGGCTACCATTTTCCGAGCTTTTACCAGCTCTTTAATGGTTTCAATTACTGCCGTTGATTGTATATTTTTGAAATGTCAGTTGCCAGAATAACCATGGAGTTTTCCACATGATTAAAAGATTGTAACCTTTTTTAATATCTTGTGTTTGATAACCTTGGATTTGTGCTTGTGTTTTATATCCATACGTTTAGACTCGGCTTATTAGGTTGGTTTTTAAAGGATTAAAATAATGGGAAAAAATAAATGGTTTGGCACCGATGGTGTGCGTGGCGTGGCTAATGAATTTCCGATGACAATCGATTTTGCTTCCCGTTTGGGAATGGCGGCGGGGAACCTTGTTTGCTCAAAAACTAAAAAAGTTGCCATTGCCAAAGATACGCGCATCTCCAGCAATATGCTGGAGGCTGCACTCATCGCCGGTTTTACCTCTCAGGGCGTGGATGTGGTCAAACTCGGGGTTTTGCCAACACCGGCTCTTACTACTTTGGTTGCGTCTTTGGGCGTTGATATGGCAGTGATGATTACCGCCTCTCACAATCCCTATCATGACAACGGAATTAAGCTTATAACCGCTGACGGCAGTAAGTTTTCTGATGAGGTTACCTCGCAGTTAGAGCAAATGGTTGAAGCAAATTCTTTTGCTTTCGATAAAGATAAAATCGGACGTGTTTTCCATGATGATTCTTGTGCGGAAAAATACAAACAAATTGCTTTGTCTGCGGCCGCTCCCAATGCCTTGAAGGGGATGAAAATTGTCCTTGATTGTGCCAATGGTTGTTTTAGCAACATTTTGCCCGAGGTGTTTGAAAAATTGGGAGCTAATATCATCGCTCTGGCTTGTAATCCCAATGGTTGCAATATTAATCTTGATTGCGGTTCACAACACACTGAAAATATGTGCTCCCAGGTGGTTAAAAATCAAGCTGACCTCGGTGTGGCAGTGGATGGCGACGGTGACAGAATCATCATTTGCGATGAAAGCGGCAAACGTCTGGACGGTGACCAAATTATTGCCTATCTGGGGCAATGGTTTCACCAAAAAAATAAGTTAAAAGCCGATACCGTGGTGGCAACAATTGTTTCTAACCCCGCCTTGGACCGCTTTTTGGAGGCACAAGGAATCAAATGCGTGCGCTCGGCCGTTGGTGAACGCTATGTGATTGAGGAGATGAAAAAAACAGGCTCCAACATTGGCGGTGAGGAATCCGGTCATATGGTGGTGGCAGATTATTCCAAAACAGGTGATGCGATGATGGCAGCCCTTGAGGTGGCGATGGGCATTAAGGAGAGCAAGGCAAAAATGAGCCAAATCTTTCCGCTGTTTAGTCCCATGCCCAGGTGCCGTGTCGATACCAAATTCACAAGCAAGGAATATATGTTGAACGCTTTTGAATTGCCAGAGTTTTCTGAAGTTGTTAAACAAGCTGAAAAAGAAATTGACGGCAAAGGTAAAATTCTTATTCGCAAATCAGGCACAGAGCCAAAAATTCAAGTTTGGGTTTGGAGTGATGATGTGGCTTTGGCAACCGAAAAAAAAAAAAAAATCTCTAAAGTGTTTGAGAATACCAAAGGTTTTGAGACCTATAAAAATGTATAGGTGTCTTT
>CALXVX010000046.1 GCA_944392215.1 uncultured Alphaproteobacteria bacterium
CAGTTTGCAAAGTTTTTTAATCAAGGACAGGTCAATGTTAGAGTTAAGAAGATTGGTTTTGGGTGCAGGCCTACTTATGTTAACTGCTTGTGCCAGCGCCGTTTTTCCGGATTTTGATGATAATGAAGAAGATGTGGTGGTCTCTGAGGGGGGACGTGTGGTACGCCAGTTGCCCGAAGAAGGATCTTCTTTGAGGGCTGATACACAAAATGTCGCTTATGAAGGTGAGGAAAATACCGAAGAAGCGGAAATGAGTGAGGAACCTCAGGAGGACGATGTTGAAGAGGAAACGGTAATTGCGGCAGAGACCGTGCCGGTAAAAGAGGAGAATCTGGAAGAGCCTCAGGAAGAAGAGGTCGAGGCTGCCGAGGTGGTCGAGGAACTGACATCTGAGCCCGCCGGACCAAGTGTCAGCTACCGTGTGGATACTTTCTACTTTGATAATGGTAGTGCTTATCTTAGCCCTAAGTATAATCCGAGTTTGCGTAAAATTGCCAAGATGGTTAAGGAAAACAATGCCAATGTGGTTGTTTACGGGCATTCATCTAGCCGTACCCGCGATACGGACCCCGTCAGCCACAAGTTGGCTAACTTTAAGGCCTCTTTGGAAAGAGCTCAAAATGTGGCTGCGGCTTTGAGAAGGGCCGGTGTTCCTTCTGGTAAGATTTCTATTCAGGCTATGTCTGATTCTGCTCCGGCTTACCAAGAGGTTATGCCTGAAGGCGAACGTTTGAACCGCCGTGCGGAAGTTTATATTTCTTACTAACGCCCGGTTTTGTGATGTCTTGTGAAGTGAGATGCAACTTGGCTTTAGTCGTAAGCCTGTAGTTGGTCTCACTTTTTGTTAGAGGAAGAAATGTCGAACCAAAATACTGATGATAAGTCGCTGGGAGGAAATTTGTGGCAGATTTCTTCTGTTGATGAACGTGCGGCAGAGTTGATGGTTCAAAAGTGTAATCTTCCTTATATTATTGCCAGAGTTTTGGCTTTGCGCGGTATTAGTGCAGAAGAGGTTTCTGCTTATTTGGAGCCTAAAATACAAAATCTGATGCCGAATCCTTCCGTGCTTAGAGATGTTGACAAAGCGGCGAAGAGAATTGCCGATGCGATTGTCGGTGGGCAAAAAATTGCCATTATCGGAGATTATGACGTGGATGGAGCAACATCTTCAGCGGTGCTGCGGTTGTTTTTGGAGGCGGTGGGTGTTGTTTCGGATGTTCATATCCCTGAAAGAGATGAGGGTTATGGTCCGAGTGTTGCTGCAATAGACGACTTCAAGGCCAAGGGGGCAGAGCTTTTGATTACCACCGATTGCGGAACAACGGCTTTTGAGCCGCTTGAATATGCAACGGCTCAGGGAATGGACGTGATTGTGATTGATCATCATGAGGCAGAAGTTCATTTGCCAAAGGTTTATGCCGTTGTGAATCCAAAGCGTTTGGATGAGGAAAACAATTGTCCGTACCTCAAATATATGGCCGCTGTCGGTGTCGTTTTTATGGTGGTGGTTGCCATCAACAGAGAGCTGCGTAAACGAAACTTCTATTCTGCTGAGAGGCAAGAACCAAATCTTATGCAATGGTTGGATTTGGTGGCTTTGGGGACTGTGTGCGATGTGGTGCCGCTTAAAGGCCTCAACCGTGCCTATGTGCGTCAGGGCTTGAAAATCATGGCCAACAGCCAAAATACGGGCTTGAAGGTTTTGCTTGAAAAGGCTGGTTTGAGCGGCGCACCAACGGCTTTTCATCTCGGTTTTGTATTGGGCCCCAGGATTAATGCCGGCGGCAGAGTCGGCGCCTCTGATATTAGCCACCGGCTTCTTTGTTGTTCTAAGGAATATGAGGCTCAACTTTTAGCGGATAAGCTCAACGAGTATAATGTCCAACGCAAAGATATTGAAAACTATGTGCTTTTGCAGGCAATAGAGATACTTGAGGGAAGCCCTCAAGAATATCCGATTGCTTTTGTTGCCGGAGCCGATTGGCACCAAGGGGTGGTTGGAATCGTAGCCGGAAAACTCAAAGAACGCTACAACCTTCCGGCTTTCGTGATGTCTATTGAGGCAGACGAGGTCAAGGGTTCGGCACGTTCTATTCCGCAGGTGGATTTGGGTGCTTTGGTGATGGCAGCCAAAGAGAAAGGTCTTTTGACTAAAGGCGGCGGGCATACCATGGCGGCCGGGTTCTCTTTGGAAGAAAGCAAAATCGAGGATTTTAGAAAATTTGTGGGAGAGTATGTGGTTTCTAGGATTGGCAACGAGGCTATTACTCCCGTTTTGGAAATAGATGCCGTGTTGGATGCCGCCGGAGCCACAAAGGAATTGGCTAAAGCGCTAGAGGAACTTGAACCTTATGGCGCCGGTAATTCGGAGCCGAAGCTGATGTTGAAAAATGTGCATATTCTTAAGCCTTGTCTGGTTGGAATTGGCCATGTACGTTGTATATTGTCTTCTGATATGGGGGCTAGTCTCAAGGGAATGGCTTTTCGGGTCGGAGATAACGATATCGGCCAGGCTATGCTTAATGCTAAGGGCGAGAGGTTTGATGTAGTGGGTGTTTTGCGCAGAGATTGTTGGCGGGGCCGGGACGATGTCCAGTTTATTATAGAAGATATCAAAAAATGTGCTTAAAAAAGGAGCTTATATGATGGGCAAACATGCTGAGGTAAAAAAAAGAGCTTTGAAAATTCATAAAATTCGGTTGGAGAGAGAAAAGGCTGTGTTTATGAAGCTGGGCGGGAAGTTGAGGGCCTATCTTTTTACAGGAATCTTGGTTACGGCTCCGGTAGCAATTACGTTGTATTTGGCTGTAAAGTTCGTTTTGTGGATGGATGCCTTGGTTAATCAGATGCTGCCGCCGCAATATAAATTTGATAATATGCCATATACTATTCCGGGGTTGGGTCTGGTGGTGGCGGTTGTGGTGCTGACACTGATTGGTATGTTTGCAGCCGGATTTTTGGGGCGTTTCTTTCTCAAATTGGGGGAGTGGATTGTCTACAAAGTTCCACTTGTTTCTAGCGTATATTCTGTTCTAAAACAAGTGTTTGAAACATTCTTTTCAAGTAAAACTCAAGCTTTTAGAAAAGTCGTTATGTTGGAGTATCCGCGCAAGGGAATCTGGATTTTAGGTTTTGTCAGTTCTGATTTGCAGGGTGAACTAAAACAAAAATGTCCAACCAAAATGCTTAGCGTATTTATTCCCACAACGCCGAACCCAACGTCGGGTTTTCTTATCTTTGTTCCTGAAGAAGATTGTATCGAGCTTGATATGAGCGTGGAACAGGGCCTGAAATTTGTTATATCAGGGGGATTGGTTGAACCAAAAGAAAAAAATCTCGTCTAATGGCCAGCTAATACAGATTTGCTAATTGTTTGTTTTTGTTCTTAATTGTGTCGTTTTGGGAAAAAATACCAAAATATTTTCCTTGAGGGCTAAAAAATACTTGATTTATTTTTATTTGTGATTTATTTCTAAGCACAGCTTTATTGGCAATATGCGGCCATGGCGAAATTGGTAGACGCGCAACCTTGAGGTGGTTGTGGGAGTTCTCCCGTG
>CALXVX010000047.1 GCA_944392215.1 uncultured Alphaproteobacteria bacterium
GGGATGTTGGTTCTGTTGACGATGCCAGGAAAATGCTTGAATATACGGGAGCTGACGGCGTTATGATTGGCCGCGCGGCGTTGGGGCAGCCATGGCTGATAAGCCAAATAGATAAGGGGCTTAAAACTGGAGAAGAATTTTTATCATTACCCCATCAACTTGTAAAAGAGACCTTGTTAACCCATATTAAAGAACTGGTGAATTATTATGGAGAAAGAGTAGCTTTAGGACTTTCGCGCAAATATGTCTGTTGGTATACCAAAAGCATGAGAGATGCCAAAAGATTTAGAGAAAAGTACGTGCATATAGATAATTTGCCGGAAGCCTTAGAGGAGATTAACCTTTATTTTGAAGAGGCTAGGAAATGAAGATAATTGTCTGCGGTGGCGGTAACGTGGGTCAAAGTATCGTGAGCTATCTGGTGAAGGGTAATAACGACATTGTGGTAATAGACCACAATCAGCATTGTTTAGATGAGATTTCAAATGAGTATGATGTTTTACCAATATTGGGAGAGGCCGCACACCCGGATGTCTTGGAAAGAGCAGGAGCCAAAGATGCCGATTTAATTTTGGCCGTGACTGGATCAGATGAAGTCAATATGCTGATATGCCAAATAGCCTACAGTTTGTTTAATGTTCCTCGCAAGATTGCCCGCATAGACAGTGAGGTATTTTTGGATCCTGTGTGGGGAGTTTTGTATAATGACCGCCATTTACCGATAGACAACATTATTTCGCCCGAGATTGAGATTGCAGAAAACATTTTGCAGGTTCTAAAATATCCGGGTTGTTCAGGTTTTTTGCCGGTCCTAAAAGATAAGGGATGTATTCTAAGTCTCAAATTGTCAAAGACATGCCCACTGCTAAACATTCCATTGTTGCAGCTAAACCGCCAAAATGAGGACTTAGATATTGCGGTCGTAAATATCTTGAGAGAAGGAAGATGTTTCATTCCCGAGGCCTACGATAGCTTTGCCGCAGAAGACGAGATAAATATATATGTGCCGATTTCAGAAGTCTACAACACAATAGCAGCCTTTGGACTGGAAAAACAAGCCAACGAGAGAGTGTTGATATTCGGCGGCAACGCCATAGCCGAACACTTGGGAAAAGAGATAGAGCTGGATGATAGCATCATCAGCTGTAAGATTATAGAAGAAGATTACGATAAGGCCAGAGAACTGGCCAAAGAGCTCTCAAGCGCAGTCATTATTCATGGAGAGATGTTGAGCGACGTTATTTTAAATGAGGCAGATATTGGCCACACCGATGCAACTATTGCCCTAACAGATAATGACAAGGATAATCTGCTGGCCTCATTATTGGCAGAAAAGAGGGGCGTTTCTTCCACTTTGTCGGTTGTAAACACGCCCTCATACAGCAATTTGGTGTTTAACATTGGTGATAATATTCTGATTGAGCGCAGTTCGGTAACAATATCGAAATTGCTAAAAGAGATCCGCAAGACCAAGATGCAGGAGGCCTATGCCGTAAGCCGCGGCCATGGAGAGATATGGGAGATAAAACTAAGCGAGGAAGACAGCTGTTGTGAAAAGAAGATAGGGGAGCTAAATCTACCTAAATCATGCCGAATTTTCATGATAAGTCGGGGAGAAGAAAGCATTTATCCTGATCCCACAACCAGACTGAGCACGGGAGATGTTTTGCTTGTTTACGTAGATTCCGCGGCCATTCGACAGGCAGAAAATATTTTTGCCTAAAAAAACTTTACTAATGAAAAAAAATGTTGTTAGAATAAAGAACAGCAATAATAAAAAGAAGGAATAAAGTGATGTCACAAAATGTCCAAAACGATTTTTTAGATAATTTAAAAGAGAACAAGATTTCAGTTACCGTATTTTTAGTAAACGGGGTAAAACTGCAGGGAATAATCACCTGGTATGATGAGACATCATTGTTATTGCGCCGCGACGGACATACGCAATTGATATACAAGCACGCAGTGTCAACAATTATGCCGGCAGAGGCCGTTGAGCTGGAAATAGAAAAATAAATTGGTATTTATAGAGTTTAATTCCAAGCATAGGACCAAAGCAGCCGTAATTTTTCCAGAGATTGCGGAGAGTTATTTGAGTATTTCAGCCGAGGCAAGGTTGGCAGAGGCGGTTGGCTTAGCTTTGGCCATAGATTTAGACGTCGCATATCAGGAAATCATACGTTTAAGAAGAATGAAGCCTGCCACATTGATTGGGCAGGGCGTTTTAGAGCGCCTGTTACCGATTTTGCGGGAAAAAGAGGTTGAACTGCTGGTGGTGGATGCAGAACTAACCCCCATTCAGCAAAGAAATCTGGAAAAGTTCTTACAAATAAAGGTAATAGACAGGACCGCACTGATATTGGAGATATTCGGCGAGCGCGCCCAAACCAGCGAAGGTAAGTTGCAAGTAGAGTTGGCGCATTTGAGTTATCAGCGCAGCCGCTTGGTCAGAAGCTGGACACACTTGGAGCGGCAAAGAGGCGGCGCGGGCTTTTTGGGCGGCCCCGGAGAAACACAGATAGAGCTGGACCGCCGAATTATTGATGACAAGATTTTGCGGATAAAAAAAGAGCTGGAAAAAGTGCGCCAAACCAGACAGATACAGCGCTCTGCAAGAAAACGGGTGCCATACCCGGTTGTGGCCTTGGTTGGCTATACCAATGCGGGAAAATCGACACTGTTTAACACACTGACAAAAGGAAATGTTCTTGCCAAAGATATGCTTTTTGCAACACTTGACCCGGCGTTGAGAAAGCTGGAATTGCCATCAGGCCGGGTTGTGATTTTGTCAGATACGGTTGGTTTTATTTCAGATCTGCCCCATGAGTTGGTTATGGCTTTTCGCGCCACATTGGAGGAAGTTTTGGAGGCAGATATTATTGTTCATGTCAGAGATGCCGCTAATGATGAGAGCAAAGAGCAAAAGCAAGATGTTCTAAAAGTTTTGGAAAGTTTGGGGCTTGAGAATGTGGAACAAAGCCGCAAATACATAGAGCTGTTGAATAAAGCAGACCTGTTGACGGAAGAAAAACAAAAAGAATTATCAAAGAGCAAAAAAGCGGTACTCGTTTCTGCTTTAACCGGCGAAGGATGCAATAACTTTTTGCACGAATTGGATGAGAGGCTGGCAGATGGTTTTGATGTTTTGGAGTTTGGTGTTCCGGTAACAGAGGGAAAGCTGGTAGCGTGGGTATATGAAAATTCGGAAATACTTTCCAAACAGATAAAAGAAGATACGATAGTTTTCAAAGTCAGACTGGATGAAAAATCCGCCGCCAGGTTAAAAAAGATGCTCACCTCAAGGGATGAAATCTAAAAAAAGCGGAGTATATCTCCTTATAAAAAAATAAGGAGACAGAGATGATTAAAAAATTTGCACTGTTAGGTTTTATTTTATTAGCGGCCGGTTGCATGATAAAACAAGATTACGGCGCCACGCTGCAGCCGTGGATTGGGCAATCAGAGGCAAGTTTGGAACAGTCTTGGGGAATCCCGCACAATGTATTTTATGTAGCACCCAATGAAAAAGTGGTGACTTATGTTGAGTTTTCAACTCACGCCAAAGGGGGAATAAGTGACCCATATAGCGATGAATTTTATTATGCGGCGGATTCGACACCTGATTTTGACTACCCGAGTGCGCCGATGCCGTCAGACTACTATTGCAAGACCTCTTTTACGATAAGCAACGGCATTGTCACCAACTATAGTTTCAACGGCGATGACTGCGTAACGGAGCGATGGCGATTTTAATGTTTTAGATTAAGATGCAACCATAAAGCACGGAAAAGAAATGCATAATTGTTCCAACAAGCACAAAGGAGTGCCAAATGGCATGCGTATATTTTTTGCTTTTCCAAATATAAAAGAATATGCCCAAAGTGTAAAATACGCCGCCCAGAATTAAGAAAACCGCTCCCAGAGTAGAGAGATTTTGGAACAGGCTTTTAGAGGCGAATATAATCATCCATCCCATAGAGAGATAAAGGCTGATAGACCAGATTTTGGTCCCGCTGCCGGAGGTGAGAAGCTTGAGAAACGTGCCGATAAGAGCCAGCCCCCAAACAATGCCGAACAAGGTCCAGCCCAGGGCTCCGCGAAGATTAATGAGCAAAAACGGCGTATAAGTGCCGGCAATGAGGTAGAAGATGGAAATATGATCAAGCTTTTTTAGGCGTTTTTTCCATTTCTCGCTACTTACGGCATGATAAATGGTAGAAGAGCTGTAAAGAACTATCATAGAAGCCCCAAAGATAGAGGAAGACACCACGGCCCAAGCGTTTCCATGCAGGGCGGAAAACACCACCAAAACCACCAAACCGGCGATACTCAAACCAATACCGATTCCGTGGATAATACAGTTCCAAATTTCTTCTTTGATAGTGTAGGGGCGCCAACCAGGCTTTGAAAGTTCCATCGTCCAAGTCCTTCTTTTTATTACCTAAACATCAAAACATTTTTTAGAGCCAAAGACAAGAAAAAAGAATTTGATATCTAAAAAAAGAAAAGCCCCGGCTAAAACAAGTTTAGCGGGGGCAAAAAACGGCAGATTTAGATAACCAAGACCAAACCACCTTGCGCATCGAGGGTATAGATTCGGGAATCTCCGAGGAAGCTCCAAAACAGCTCCTTAGACCTCGGCAGTCTCACCTTACGAATAGAATTTGCATCAAAAAAAATTCCAGTTTCATTAAGGAAAGCCTTAACATCTGCAACATTCAAAAGTTTTTTCATGGTTGTGTGTTTTTAAATATTAATAATATGTTCAAGTGTGTCATTTATAGCATTATTGGCAAATTTTGTCAACAAATAAAAATATAAAAGATTGACAAATAGAGAGCCCGAATTTATGTTGAGAACACCTTAAGTATCATGATGTTTAATTTTTAAAAAATTTTTGTATGAAAGAGAGCATTGCTTTTTACAGCGGATTATTTGATCCCTTCACCCGCGGACACTTAAACATCGTCATCCGCACACTGCGTGTGTATGACAGAATCATCATTGGTGTTGAAAGCGGAGCTTTCACCAAATGTGATTTTACTCAAGAAGAAAGAGTAAAAATGGCACAGCAAAGCATTGCGGACATTCTCAAATTCAAATGCGGGCCGGTTCAATTCCGCAATGAGATTATTGGGCGTATTCGCAAGAAACCGGAGATAGTACAAATAATTGCAATCAAAGGTGAGGTGGTTGATGCTGCAATTCATTATGGCGCAACAAACATGATTAGGGGCGTCCGTAATGAAACAGACATCCACGTCGAAGAAGAGCTAGAAGACAGAATACTCCTGCAGTTCCGTATTCGCAACTACCCTCTCACCAAAAAAGACTATGAGTTGATGCAAACCAATGATGAGGTTTGTCACATATCTTCAACAGTAGCCAAAGATCTCTGCAAGAGAGGAGAGTATATTGCCGCTCTGCACCATGTCACGCCCGGTGTTCACAACATGATGATGCCGCACTACCTCAAACCGAAGTTTGACGAGCTGTTCGGTGGCGATGCCGAGTTGTGGGCGATTCTGTGCAAAGTCTATCAAAAGCGAACCTGGAGCAATTTTAGCCAGGTTGCCTACCTCCTGAACCGTCTGCAAATAGAGATTGTTCAAAAGGGTGTGGATAGCAAATTTGAGGATTTGCAAAGAGCTATGTTCCTTTGCAGCTTCAAAAGATGGCCTCAAGAGACGGTCAAATGGCTTCAGACCAGAGGCATAATTTCCAGGCTTGAGAATGTTGAGTTAATCAAGTTCCTTGATTTTGAAACATTCAGAAAAGCGGAGCTTCTGCCTGCAGAGGGGCGCCTGATGCAACGTTGCAAACTTCTGCTGCTGACGGATAAAGAGAACTACTCTTTATATCTGCGCCAGACTGAGAAGGGAATGACGCCGGGCAGCTATGAAGATATAGAGGATATCATTGCCTACCTTGAGGAAAGTAACACTGATGTTCTCACCCCTCATGAGCTGGAGATAGTAAAGGCAAACATTGCTGCACTTTCCAAAAAGGAAAAGTAGTGAGTTCAGACCTGCCGGTGCTTTGCACCCGCGGGTCTTTTTTTTGTGGCATTAAAAGATTGTTAAGCGGCTTATTATATGTTATCATCAATTATGCTAAAAGGAGCAAGAAGATGATGTCAGATACGAAAAATTCACCGGAATGGAAAGCTTTTGAAGAATTTATAAAGACCAAAGAGTTTACGGATTTAACTCAGGGCGAAAATGCAAAAATTAAGGATTTTGATATAAACTCCGCCGAAAAATTGCAGGAGTTAAGAGATGTTATATATCAAGATGCACCAGCGGTTTACCATGACGACGAATCTCAAAGCAACCTTGAGAGTGTATTGTTAACCAAATGGCAAGTTGGTCATGTCTTAATAGAAAGAAAAAAATATAGGCAGTATGATGAAGAGCATCCGATACAGGTAGAAAAGGAGAACCCCACAGCAACGACAAAGCGCCCCGGCTATGTTGGAAGAGTACTTGGACGTATAGGGCCTATACGTTGCTAATAAGAAAAACAAACCCCGCTAAAAAGCGGGGTTTAGTATTGGCGGAGAGGGTGAGATTCGAACTCACGGTGGGCTCGCGCCCACGACGGTTTTCAAGACCGCTGCATTAAACCGCTCTGCCACCTCTCCGTGAGATAAAAGCGGTTTATGGGCAGGTTTTAGCCTAAAGTTTATTTTTCGTCAAGCGTTTTTTTTAATATTTATTTACAAGTTAGATGTAAAAATAAAAAGAGTAGAAAAATATAGAAAGAAACAAAATGAGTTTTCACCGCCAAATAAGCATGCTGGCCATAGCATTGAGTGTAGCAACGGCAGCTTGTGCAAATGTCACGTCTTTTGCGCCGCCGGAGTACTTGAGCTGGCTGGACGAGCTCAAAGCAGATATGGCCCAAAGAGGCATCTCAAAAAAAACACTGGACACCGTCTACGCGCAAGATTTTTATCACCCTGAGCCGGAGGTTGTCAAAAAAGATCGCCATCAGGCAGAATTTGTCCTGACCAGCACGGAGTATGTAAATCGCCTGGTAAACAAAAAAAGAGTAGCCGAAGGGCAACACCGCTACCAAGAGCTAAAACCGCTAATGGACAAGATGGAAAAGAAATATGGCGTGCAAGGGAATTATCTGGTAGCCTTTTGGGGGGTAGAAACCAACTATGGCAGCAATTTTGGCGGCTACAATACCATAGATGCCTTAACAACTTTGAGCTACGATAAAAGACGCCCCACGTTTTTCCGCAACCAACTTTATGAGGCCTTGAAAATTATAGACACCTGGCAGATAGATTATACCAAGATGCAGGGCTCCTGGGCCGGCGCCATGGGGCATTTTCAGTTTATGCCCTCAACATTTAATGCCTATGCGGTAGATTTTAACCAAGATGGGGCAATAGATATTTGGCGCTCTTTTGAAGATGCATCGGCTTCAGCGGCAAATTATTTGTCATCCATCGGCTGGAAAGAAAATGAGCCTTGGGGAATGGAGGTGAGCCTGCCGTGGAATTTTGATTTTTCTCAAAGCGGCAGAAATAAGAGTAAGAGCATAAAGGAATGGAAAAAACTGGGGGTAAAGACCAAAGACAAGAAGGCTATTAAGCTGGCAGATGATGCAAAAGGCGCAATCATAACACCGGAGGGCAAAAAAGGCCCCGCCTATTTGGTTTTGAATAATTTCCATAAGATTATGCAATGGAATCGCTCAGAAAACTATGCATTGGCGGTAGGAATCTTGGCAGATTATATAGCCTCTGGCAAGAGCTGGAAACCGCTTGTTGCCAACCCCGCCACCAGACTGAAAACAGATGATGTCTTAACCATCCAATCATTTATCAATAAACTTGGCTGGGGCAAGTTGGAGGAAGACGGACAACTTGGCAGCCAGACCAAAGAGGCGGTAAAAAAGGTTCAAAAAGCGGCAAGACTCCCGGCCGATGGCTATCCGGATTATCAACTTTTGCAAAAGATCAAAAACTACAACCCGGAGATAGGCTTTTCAGTCCCGGTACCGGAAAGAAAATTACACAAGGGGAATTAAGCTCTTTACGAAGCAGGAAAAACAGTATAAATTATCTGGCAATTAGGAAACGATGAGAAAGTAAAAATGACGAACAAACCCGACTTTTTGACCGTTATGCTTGTCTGCGCGGCAGCCATGCTTAATGCCTGCACCTATGGGCGGATAAGCGGCAATAACTACACCCAGGCCGAGGCCATTAAAGGCCAGGGCGGAACTTATAAGGTAGGTTCTCCCTATAAAATTATGGGGCAGTGGTATTATCCCAAAGAAGATTACGATTACTCAGAGGTTGGCATCGCTTCTTGGTATGGAGAGGACTTTCACGCACGCAAAACCGCCAATGGTGAAAACTATGATATGCACGCTTTAACGGCAGCACATAGAACTTTGCCCCTGCCAAGTATTGTAAAAGTGACAAATCTAGAAAACGGACGCTCGCTTGTTCTGCGGGTTAATGACCGAGGTCCCTATGCCAAAAATAGGATTATAGATATTTCCAAGCGCGGCGCCCAATTGCTGGGATTCCAAACCCAAGGAACAGCCAAAGTTAGGGTTGAGATTATGGAAAAAGAGAGCAAAGCCCTAAAAGCAGCATTGCTGGGGCAATCGGTTGAAGATGGGGAAGACAAAGTGACAATCCCCGCCAGGTCTGCAGCCAATAGCTCATTAAAAGACTTGAAGCCGTTGCAATTAGTAGGAGCGGAGTACACAAGTTCCAAGACATATTCCACGGGAAGTTGGTATGTACAAGCTGGAGCCTATTCAAGAGAAAGCGCAGCCAGGAACGTGAGCAATCAGCTAGATCAATTTGGCGATACCAATATTTACCACGTGACGGTTAACGGACAAAATTTTTACCGTGTTCGTTTGGGGCCTTATAGCCGCAAGCAAGAGGCCGAGGTCACGTTGGCTAAGGTAAAAAATTTCGGCATATACAATGCCAAGGTTATGCAAGACTAAAATTTTGTAGAGGCAGAAATGATGTTAAAATCTAGATTACTTTTTTCCGCAGCATTAATAGGCGGCCTTTTGAGCACGGTTTCCATTGCCGGAGCAATAGAAACCAAAGCCCGTAATATGATTCTAATAGATTATGATACGGGGCAATATTTGTATACTAAAGACATCGAAAAAATGATACCGCCAGCTTCCATGAGCAAACTGATGACTGTTTATATTTTGTTCAGCAAGTTGGGAGACGGAAGCCTATCGCTTGATGACACTTTCACCGTAAGTGAGAATGCCTGGCGCAAAGGCGGTGCGGCAAGCGGCGGGTCCACCATGTTTTTGGCTTTGGGCAGCAAGGTTAGGGTAGAAGACCTGCTCAAGGGCATCATTATTCAATCCGGTAACGACGCTTGCATCGTTGCAGCAGAAAATTTGGCCGGCACTGAGGAAGATTTTGCAGATATGATGAACAAAAAGGCCAAAGAGATTGGACTAAACAATTCACATTTTGTAAACGCAACGGGTTTGCCGCATCCTGACCATCGGATGTCGGTGGAGGATTTGGCTAAATTATCTCGCCGGATTATTTCAGAGTTTCCGCAATATTATCACCTGTTTTCACAAAAAGAATTTGTTTACAACAACATTCGCCAAGGCAATAGGAATCCGCTGTTGTACAATATGCCCTATGCCGATGGACTAAAAACCGGCCACACCGAAGAAGCTGGATTCTGTTTAACCGCTTCGGCCAAGAAAGGCGACAGACGCCTCATCAGCGTTATGACAGGGCTTAGCTCCATGAAAGAGCGCTCAGAAGAAGCCAACAAGATAATGAGCTGGGGTTTTAGAGAGTTTGATAATTATACCATCTTGAAAAAAGGTGCCAAGGTGGCAGATATCCCGGTCTGGTACGGTACCAGCAAAGATGTTCCGATGGTGGTGTCTGAGGATGTCGTCCGCACGTTAAAGAAGAGCAAATCAGATGAGGTGAAAGTAATAGCCTCTTATGATAAACCGGTTAAAGCACCGGTAAAAGCCGGACAACAACTTGGTGTTGTTAAAGTAGAGCTGCCGGGGCAAGATACTTTGGAGGTTCCATTGGTGGCAGCAGCAGATGTTGCTGAGGTTGGCTTGTGGGGCCGTATTCGCAAGAATTTAAGCTATTTGCTATTAGGGAATGATTAATGCAAGGCAAGTTTATCACACTCGAAGGCGGTGAGGGGACGGGTAAATCCACCCAAATAAAGCTCTTGGCGGGATATTTACAAGAGAAAGGTGTCGATGCTATAACCACCAAAGAGCCGGGTGGCACAGCTTTAGGCCAGGAGATAAGACGCCTGCTTGTGACAGGAGAGCAAGATAAATTAGACGCCGTGGCTGAGGCTTTGTTATTTTTTGCCGACCGCCACATTCATTTGGTTAAGAAGATATGGCCGGCAATGGAAAAGGGCCAATGGGTTTTAAGCGATCGCTTTGCCGATTCCACCTTTGCTTATCAGTGCTATGGCTACCAAAACAAAGTATCAAGAAATACCTTAGATGAGCTATATAAAATAGCGGTAGGTTCGTTCAAACCTGATTTGACCCTTATTTTAGATATAGATCCCAAAGTAGGTATTGAGCGTTCTTTGCGCAAGGCAGAAGGTGAAAAAGTCAAAGAAATCAGATTTGAGGGAATAGACATCAGCTTTCATGAGCGCTTAAGGCAAGGATATTTAGATATAGCAGCCAGGGAGCCAAAGCGTTGCATCGTCTTGGATGCTAATAAGAGCATAGAGGCATTGCACCAAGATATTGTGAGTGTTGTGAAAGAAAGGTTAGGTTTGTAACATATGCCGCAGGAGTTAGCATCGTTTGAGCCGCAGTTTAATACTTATTTGGCAGGCCATGAGGAGGCCGAGCAACTATTCCTGCACTGTTGGCAAAATAATTCTTTGCATAATTCTTGGCTGATAACGGGAATAAAAGGCATTGGCAAAGCCACACTGGCATATAGGCTGGCCAGATTTATTTTAAGCGCAGATGAAAAAGAGAGGGACAAATACACCAGTCTTGAGGTTTCTCCCGATTCTCACATATATAAACTGATAGCAAGTAACGCCCATCCTGATTTTAAGGTTTTGCAAAGGGACTACACGGATACAGACCGCAAAAAGATATTAAAAGCCATAAAAGACGGTGAGCAACTAAGCCCTGATGAGCTAAAAGAGCTCAAGAAATCAGCCTTTATAAGGGTAGACGATGTTCGTACCATAAACGAGTTTTTATCACACCGCTCATCGGGAGATGGCTGGCGGGTGGTACTGATAGACAGCGTTGATGATATGAATTCATCTGCGGCCAACGCTGTGTTGAAGATATTGGAAGAGCCGCCATACAAGACACTAATGCTTCTAATTAGCCACAATCCGAATCGCCTGCTGCCAACCATTCGCTCGCGTTGTTCCAAGCTGGAACTAAAACCGCTAAAAGACACGATTGTTTCGAGTCTGCTCAGACGTTATCGGCCCGAGATATCCGAAAAAGAGGTAAAAAAGATTGCCGCCATCTCATCTGGCAGCATTGGCAAAGCCCTAAACTATGCCGACAACGGAGCCGCCGAAAAATATGACGACCTTTGCGCGCTTGTATCTGCCAGCAAAAACTTTAAGATTGCGGATATCTTAGATTTTTGCAATGATGCAACATCTTCGGAAGAAAACTATGACTTAGCTCAGGAGCTGATTTTGAAGTTTTTGAGCGAGCACGCCAAAAGCACCGACAAGGTAATCGAGACGGCAGATTGCTGGAGCAAGACAATCAAGACTTTTTCTGAGGTTGAGAGCTTGAATTTAGATAAAAAACAAGCTTTAATAAACACAATGGCCAATATCTGCAAACAAGTATAAGAGGAAAATATGTTAGTAGACAGTCACTGTCATTTAGATTTTGATGATTTTGAGGACGATACCGCAGAGATTATAGAGCGGGCAAGAGAGTGCGGTGTAAACATGATATTAAACGCCGGCAACAATTTGGACGAGTTGGAAAATCAACTGGCCCTGTCTGAGAAGTATCCGTTTATCTATGCGGCAGTAGGTGTGCATCCGCACAATGCTGGAGAATATCCGGAGCTCAAAGCAGAAGATATTATCGCCAAAACAAGTCACAAAAAAGTTATAGGCATCGGCGAGACGGGCTTAGATTATTACTATGACTATGCGCCCAAAGATCTGCAGATAAGATTGCTAAAGGAACACATCAAAGCAGCACAGGAAACCGGGCTGCCGCTGATTATTCATAATCGAGATTCGGATGATGATATGGCGGATATTCTGGGCAAAGCTTATAAAGAAAAACCGTTTTCGGGGATGATACATTGTTTCAGCTCCTCAGAGAAATTTGCAGACTTCGCCTTGTCGATAGGCTTTTATCTTTCGGCCTCTGGGATGATAACTTTTAACAAGTGTGGAGAGTTGCGAGATATTTTTGCTATATTTCCTTTGGATAGATTGTTGGTTGAAACCGATTCGCCGTTTTTAGCGCCGGTTCCAGAGCGAGGGCACCGCAATGAGCCGTCTTTTGTAAGATTTACGGCAGAGAAGCTAGCGCAAATAAGAGATTTGCCTTTTGAAAAGATTGCTCAGATAACATCAGATAACTTCTGCAATTTGTTCCGCAAAGCCAGTGACAAGGGGCGGAGGAACTATAAATGAGTTATGCCATATTTTTAGGCGCAGGAGCAGCTCCCGGCGTGCCATCATTGAGTAGCGGCTGGGGCTTTTGTGATCCGAACAATCCGCTGAACATTCGCAAAAGAACCAGCACTTATTACAATTTCAAAGGGGTGGAGATATTGGTAGACACCTCGCCGGATTTACATTTGCAGTTATTAGATAATCAGATAAGAAGGCTGGATGCAGTATTATATACACATACACACGCAGACCACCTGCACGGGATAGATGATTTGAGGGAGATAAACAGGATTAATGCCTGTAATTTGGATTTTTATGCAACTGAAGTCGTGCTAAAAGGAATTAAAGCAAGGTTTGGGTATCTGATAACCAATCCCAAAGAGATTAAAGATGTGATACGCTCACCTTCATTAGTGGCGCATAAGATAAAATGCAATCATGATTTTTATGTCAAAGGGGTAAAGATAACCCCCTTAAAGTTGTGCGGCCACAATGTGCCCTCAAATGGCTATTTGTTTAATGACGGAGAGGTGGCGCATATTGCAGATTTCAAGAGATTGGCACCTTCGGCTTTGAAGCATTTAACAGAGCATAAGGTCAAATTGTTAGTCATGCCGCTGACCACGCCGTTTGGGCAAAAATACCACGCTGGCTGGCAAGAGGTTTTGAACTATATAGAAAAAATTAACCCCGAACGGGTTATCATAAACCATATGGCCAGCGAGTGCGATTATGATGCACTAATGGCCGCCTCACCGGAGAATGTTATTCCGGCGTATGATAATTTGAAAGTAGAGATATAAGAGGAAGAAAGAGATGTTGTGTATTTACCATATAGCAGACCACGATGGCAAAGGCTCTGCCGCCATTGTCAAAAGATTGTACCCCGAGGCGGAGCTTTTGGGGCTAAATCATGATATGGAAATACCTTTTGATGATATAAGACAACATGAGAAGATAATCATTTGCGATATTGCACTTCCGCTTGAATTTATGTTTGAGCTAAATGAGAGCAAGGACTTAACCTGGATAGACCACCACGCCTCAGTGATTAATGAATATGATGAGGCCATGAAAAAAGGAGCAGGTAAAGAGATAAAGGGTTTAAGGAGAATAGGCACCGCGGCCATTTGCCTCACCTGGGAATATTTTTATCCGCAAACAGAAGCTCCCGAGGGTGTGAAGTTACTTGGCTTAAATGATATTTTTGACTTAAGAGATGCACGTGTGCGCCCGTTTGAATATGCTTTTCAGTCTTTAGGAGTAAATAGGCCGACCGATAAGACCTGGGATGATTTGCTAAGCGGCAAGATGAATATTGAAGAAATGGTAGAAAAAGGTAGGGCAATATTGTCTTGGATAAAGGTGCGCAACATCCGCTTGTCACATAGCATGGCGTTTGAGAGCGAGTATATGGGGTATAAATGTATTTGTGCCAATATGCCGCAAGGATATTCGGAGTTTTTCGATTCTTTGCCCAATATCAAAGAATATGATTTCATGTGTAATTTCTTTATGAACAAGAGAAACAATTGGAATTTGTCTTTTTACACCGCCAAAGAGGGGATAGACGTTTCTAAAATAGCGGCCACATTGGGCGGCGGCGGACATGTTCGCGCGGCTGGAGCCTCCAAACTGAAAAAACTGCCCGAGTTTTTGCAAAAAGGCAACAAATAGGCAAAAGAAAAAACCGGCCACAAGATGGTCGGTTTTTTCTTTATTATCAGCGCCGAAAATATGGCACATAAGGAGACATATCGAGATATTCCTCGAAGTTTTCCCCCTGGATATACGCACCTCCAAGGAATTTCTGGTAGGTGCGAATGTCCTGAAGCAGCGCTTCATCATAGCTCTCCGGGGTGAAGCAGGAACGAGCCCGCAAGTCGGAAAGAATGATGTTGAGGACTGCCTCTTCGTGCGGAACCCCATAGAGGAGCTCTTGGTAATTCGGCCACCCCATGTTGGAGTAGTCCGAGATCAGAGATCGGAAAATGCTCCAATCCACATCCTCAAGTCCGGGCAACGCGTACCGCTCTGCACCCTCACGAGGAAGCAGTGTCAACGACAGCGGCGTCGTGTCTTTTGCCAGTGGTCCGAGAGAGGCCGCGTAATAACCGAGAAGAATCTCGGTCAAGTGACCTTCAGGTACCGCGAAGTCATATCGGGGAGGGCAGTGCACGATGCAAAGATTAATCTTTACATCAGCATATTTTTTGTCCCGAAGCTGGAGCATTCCCTCAGCAAGCAGACGCTTGTCGTAGGTGGGATTGCCAGAAACCAACAAGAATGTTGCTTCATTAAGCCCCAGGCTCTTTGCCATGGCATACATCTCATCGAAGTTGCCGTGGGTATCCGTATCAGCGACTGCACGCTCATACTGCCGCATGAACTTCTCGTCACCGAGAAGAGAAAGACAGCGCAGGTATGCTTCTGCCTCGGACCCGATCATAAGCCCCTTTAATCTCTCGACAACCTTTTTATAAAGGCCTTTATTTCCCTCCTTACCGGTGCAAAAGATCCGCAACAACTCCCCGGTAACCTTATAATGCCACCTCAGAGCCTCAAAGGTATAGAGGTGCGCGGTCATAAAACCGCTAAAGCACACAAGGAAAGGGTTCTTAAGGCCCTTGGGGATGTTGTAGAGATCGTAGACCTTAGCGGTCGCAACCTCTCCACGGGCATCAATATACCCGTATTCATCTCCGGGACGCGCTCCGCCGACAAGGCAGGCATAATCCAAAATCATGGCCCAGTCAGACCAGGTTAGTTTATGCTCCGGCTGAGCGCCAAACTTCTTATACGCGGCCTGCCGGGCAGGAGCGTTGCATTTCCAACCATTTTCATTCAAGAACTCGCGGATTTCCGCAATAATGTTTGTTTTCATAGCTTGTTATTATTTTAATTTAACATAAAGTATCTAAAATAAGATTTTGTAATAATCGGATATTATCATAAATTTTGTCCAATAGCAAGAGGGAAAGTGATTTTTTTTGAGTTTAGACTGTTTGCAGGCTCTTTTTGCTCTTGAGAAAATCTGAAATTGTTGTAAACTAGGCGCCGATAAAGAAAAACAAAAAATAAATCAGGAGAATTTATAAATGTCTAAAGTGCTTGTTACCTCAGCGTTACCATATATCAACGGTGTTCCGCACCTGGGTCACATGGTCGGCTGCTTGCTGCCGTCCGATATCTATGCCCGCTATATGCGAATGCTGGGCAACGAGGTGCTTTACATTGCCGGAACCGATGAGCACGGCACCACATCAGAAGTCGGTGCCTTAAAAGAAGGTATGGATGTTCAGGCCTATTGCGATATGTATCATGCCCGCCATGCGCAAACTTATAAAGATTTTAATTTGTCATTTGACTATTTTGGCCGCACATCTTCAGAACAAAATAAAGAGATGACATATCATATCTTTGAGCAGTTAGATAAAAACGGCTATATTGAAGAGCGCACCATCAAACAAGTTTATTCGGTGGATGATAAGATGTTTTTGGCCGACCGCTACATTACCGGCACATGCCCTTATTGCGGTTATGAAAAAGCCCGCGGCGACCAGTGTGAAAACTGCACCAAGGTTTTAGAACCCACAGACTTGATTAATCCGAGGAGTTCGGTTTCCGGCTCCACCAACTTGGAGGTGAGGGAGACCAAACACCTGTTTTTAGACCTACCTAAGTTGGAAAAACGCTTGGCTGAGTGGATAAAAACCAAAGAGCCGTTCTGGCCGGATGTTGCCTACACCATTGCCCAAAAATGGCTCAAAGAAGGTTTGCAAGAGCGGTGCATTACTCGTGACCTCAAATGGGGATTCCCTGTTAACAAGCCAGGCTATGAAGATAAAGTTTTCTATGTTTGGTTTGATGCTCCGATTGGCTATATCGGCATCACTAAACAATGGTCAGATGAAAAACCTGGTGAGCGCAACTGGAAAGATTGGTGGCTAGATGCCAAAGATGTCCGCCATGTGGAGTTTATGGGCAAAGACAATGTTCCTTACCACTCCATCACTTTTCCTGCCACACTTTTGGGCACCGGAGAGAACTGGACGCAGGTGGATTATTTGAAAGGCATGAGCTACCTGACCTACGAGGGAGGCAAGTTCTCCAAGTCTGAAAAACGCGGTATTTTCGCCGAAGATGCCATCAAAGAATTTCCGGCAGACTACTGGCGTTATTGGCTGATGAGCAATGCACCCGAGGGTTCAGACGCATCTTTCAGCTTTGATTTGTTTGCCGCCGTGGTTAATAAGGACTTAAACGGCGTCTTGGGCAATTTTGTCTCTCGTGTTTTGAAGATGACATCTTCCAAGATTGGCAATACTGTACCGGAAGGCGGTGAGCTTGAAGCCCCCGAGAAAGAGCTGATTGCCACTTTGCAAACAAGGGTAAATGACTACCTTAAATACATGGATGAGATGGAATTCCGCAAAGCCATGAATGAGCTCCGTGCCATTTGGGTAGAAGGCAATAATTACATCTCTGTAACTGAGCCATGGACAGTGATTAAGACCGATGTCAAAAGAGCTGAGACCATTTTGCGCACCTGCATAAATTTGATAAGAATCTTCGCCATTTTGAGTGCGCCGGTAATGCCTGATGTTTCAGCTTCCATGTTGGAGAGATTGGGCTTAAAACCGGAAGATATGCCGTGCCTCAAAAATTTTGATGTCAGCAAAGAGATTGCAGCCCTCAAGGCCGGCCATCCGTTTGTGGTAGGCGAGACCTTATTTGAACGTATTACTCCGGAGAGAGTAGAGGAATTAAAGCAAAAATACGGGAGCAGCAAATAATGATTGGTCGCCGCAAAAGAAGAGAAAAACAAGATGACTATATCGGCCCGGCCAAGGGTTGGGCCAAGTTCTTCCACCGATTATTTTTGTTGGTAACTTTTCCACTGCGCAAGCCTTTGTGGACCTTGTTGATTGTTCTGGTGTTGTTTTTAGCCCCGACCTTTCAGGGGGTCAAACCCACAGAGGTCCATTTATGGTACTGGAATCATATAAAAAATTCTTCCTCTCAGGTAACAGACAAAGTGGCAGATAAAGCCAAAGAGATTATGGAAGAAATCCCGCAGGTTGTTGATGTTGAGCCGCAGAGCAAACCTCAAACACCTGCCGTAAAAGTCGTCGATATGCCAATTAAGCCTAGTGGTCGCAGGATGTTTGAACGGGCCAAATCAGCCCCTGTAGTGGTAAGAGAGCCGGCACAAGTAACCAAAACAGAAGCTCAAGCCGCCACTCAGAAGAAACTTGATTTGGTATATTTAGATGAACCAAAAAAAATTTCCGGTCGAGCAGAGATTGTCAATGCCAATGAGATTGTGGTTGAAGGTGTTGATATATTCCTCTATGGCATCTATGTTGATCCTCAATCTGAAAATGGCAAAAAAGCAGAGGAATATTTGCGCCAGACCACACGGAACCAAGAAGTGTCTTGTATAATAAAGGCTTACACCTATCAAGCCATAGCCACCGGTATTTGCAGTGTCGGAGATAAAAGACTAAATTACGAATTGGTGACTTTGGGATATTCAAAAAACGTTGCTTTAGACTAGAGCTTAGCGCAGAGGAGAGGGCAAATGTGGCAACCGGTACTCATGATCAGCGGTTACTTTATCAGCGTTTTGGGCTTGGCCATGTTGGTGCCTGCCGGAGTTGATATTTACTACACGCAAACCAACTGGTCATATTTCATCACTGCCTCAATAATCTCTTTATTTATAGGGCTCTCGCTGTTTTTAGCCAACAATAACAAGATTCAAAACATCACCCAGCAACAGGGATATTTGCTCACCTGCATCAGCTGGTTTTCTGTGGCACTGCTGGCGGCATTGCCGTTTATTTTGTACGGTACGTCACCGGCCGATGCAGTTTTCGAGGCAGCATCCGGCATCAGCACCACCGGAGCCAGTATCTATAAAGATGTAGAAGCTTTGCCTCGGTCAATATTGCTTTGGCGAGCAATATTAAATAGCCTTGGTGGAGTAGGGATTGTTATTTTCGCTATAGCCTTGCTTCCGTTTTTAGGCATTGGTGGTATGCAGATATTCCAGAGAGAGAACTCTGACGTAAACGAAAAATTTATGCCCAAAATAAGCTATATAGCTAAAAGAATTATATTGGTTTACATTATATTAAACTTGCTCTGTTTAAGTTCTTTAAAACTTGCAGGCATGGGGTGGTTTGATGCCGTTTGTCATGCATTAGCAACAGTTTCCACAGGAGGAATGTCAACTAAGAACGCCTCTGTCGGTGCTTTCAATAGCGCCTCAATAGACTGGACCATCACATTGTTTATGTTTTTGGGAGCCATTCCCTTGACATTTTATCATAGCGTATGGGCCACAAAAAGCTTGCACTCCCTACGTTCTTCACAAGTTGGAGCATTTATTAAAGTTTTAAGTTTTTATATTGTCTGCGTAACCTTGTGGCTGTGGTCAGCCGATATTTATGACTTTTCAACAGCTTTGCGTCAGGCTGCATTCAATATAACCTCAATAGTCACTTCAACGGGCTTTGTTTCTTGTGATTATCTGAAATGGAGTATCTTTGCCGGCACTCTTTTTATCGCATTTGCTCTAACAGGCGGCTGCACAGGTTCAACAGCCGGTTCAATTAAAATATTCCGATGGCAGGTGGTGTTTGCTTACCTGAAAAAAGCTCTGATAACCACGACAGAGCCCAATCGTCTAGTTCCCTTAAAAATAGGGCAAAGCAATATCAGTAATGAAGTTACCAGTTCGATATTCACATTTTTAACCATATATTCCTTAAGTATTGCAATACTAACCTTATTGGTATCTATATGCGGCTTTGACTTTGTAACCTCATTTAGTGCTGTCATTGCCTGCATGACCAACAGCGGACCGGGAATAGGGCAAATCATCGGTCCTGCCGGAAACTATTCTTCTCTAACGGATACCGCCAAATACATACTGGCTTTTGCCATGATTTTTGGCCGCCTTGAAGTCATGACGGTGGTTGTGATATTCACCAAGAACTTCTGGAAATAAGCAAGCTACTGAGCGATTTCCTCATCTTCGGCAATGAAGCCGTTTTCCTCATCCTCTGTCGGGATATAGGCATTTTCATCTTCAATAGCGGCATTGACAGCCTCTGGCAAAACTATGTCACCTTGAGAATTTACACTTTCAGCGGCAACGGTATTTTCTTCCGGCTGAGGAACTTCAACCTCAGCATTTGCCTGGGGCTGAGTTTGTACTTGCAGTAGGGCTTTCGGCGCGCCGTCATCCTGAGTAAGTGTTTCATCATTAACCACCACGGCAATCACCTCAGCTGGCTGAGATTTTTCCTCGCCTTCACTTTGCGGCTCCTGATTACCATCCTCATTAGCAGAGGAAGTTTCCTGTGTTTCCGAAGTTTCTGAGTCGGCAACGGGGACAGAATCCTCCGGTGTTTCATCGTCGCTACCAACACTTATACCAACCGGCTCAGCATCTTCCCGAGATTCCTGCATGGGGATTTCATCGCGCAAAATAAGCTCGTCTTCAGATAAAAGCTTTTTTCCCTTAAGATCGGCATTATAGCACTTAAGCAACCATACATCATAAATCGGATGTTCAACGGCATTAAGAGCAGGGGTTGAAGAAAACATCCACCCCTTAAAGATATTGATAGGATCATCGGTATTATAATTATCCACCACATCAACAAAAGCAGTGTTTTCGGGAGTTTCTTCCGGAGAGCGGGTCACACAACGGCGCACCACAATAGAAAAACTGCCGAATTTTGCCTCGCCATTAACAGGAACGTCAATTTCGCTGACACGGCCGGTGATTTTGTCCATGGCCTGCATATGCGCCATATTGGTCTCAATGTTAGCAGCCGCCGCAACATCACAAAAGGCGCACAAGGCAACAGCCGCAACAGTCGTTTTTAGAGCTTTATTGTTGATTAGAGCCATCATCGGTCACCATAAAGATAATTTCACCGACCATATCTTCCAAGGCCTTAAAGTCTTTGGTGTTTTTAACAATATCGCCATCTTTAAGATATTCGGTTTTGTGGCCGGGTTCAAATTTAATATACTTATCACCGACCAATCCGTCGCTAACAATGGAGGCGACACTGTCAACCGGTAGCTTGATATCGGAAGACAAGCTCATTTTAACCTCAGCAGTATAATCGGTATCATCCAAAGATTGTCCGATAACGGTTCCGACCTTAATACCGTTGATTCTGACATCAGAGCCAACGGTCAGTCCGCCGACTTTTAAGAATTTAGCAGTAACATTGTAGCCCTTAACAACCTGAAGGTCGGAGACATTGTAAGCAAAATAGGCAAAGAAAGCGGCCACAGCCAGAACCACGATTCCCATAATTGTTTCAACTGGTCTTTTATTCATTAGTATTCTCCATTAAAAAATCTTATTTAGTCTTGTTTTTCTGACGGTTAGCCTTACCGATTCCGACAATACGGTCAAGCAGTTCCTCAATCACCATGGCATCTTGCGTATAAGAGAATTCGCCGCCGGGAGCAATCATATCAAAGGATCCGCCGGGTTCAATCTCAATATATTTAGGCCCCATGAGCCCTGAGCTGACGATAGAGGCGCTGCTGTCATCAGGAAGCTGCACGTTTTCCTTGACTTCCAAGGTAAGGATGGCTTTAAAGTTTTCATCTAATTGAGCATCAACAACTTTGCCGACATTCATTCCTGCCAGGCGCACCAAATCGCCGACCAAAAGACCGTCCGTGCGATTAAAGCGAGCCTTAACGGGATAATAGCTTCCTTCCTCCAAATGTGTTACACGGTTGTTGGCAAAAAGCCAAAAGCCAATAACGATAAGAATGGCCAAAGCCACACCAAAGCCGATTTTGAGGTATTTTGTTTCTTCTTTGCTGTAGACGTCTGTTGTTTGCATTACTAAGATCCTTTACTAAAACTAATATATACATAAATTAAAATAACGATTTTGTCACCAAAGATTTTGAAAAATAAAAATAGTTGTTAAAATTTAAAAATATTTTGTTAAAATAGGAAGGAGTTTGAGCAAACGATGGTGAGAGTATGCTGATTGTCAAAAACATATCAAAGTCATTCGGAAAAATAAAAGCTGTAAATAATGTAAGTTTTTTTCTCCAAAAGGGAGAGGTTGCAGCGCTTCTTGGCCCCAACGGTGCCGGCAAGACAACCTTGCTCAGGCTTTTGAGCGGCTACTATTCTCCTGACCGAGGCGAGATTTCAATAGAGAACTTCAAATTTGAGGAAGATCGCGTCAAGGCATTAGCTTCCTTTGCCTACGTGCCCGAAAACGGAGCACTCTATCCCGAAATGAGTGCAGTTGAATATATCCGTTTTATGGCAAACATTCATCAACTCTCAGAAACTGACTTTGTGGATAATTTGGCATCTTTGGTGCAAGAGCTGCAGTTAGAAAAAGTCATCAACCAGCGTTGTGATACCTTATCCAAGGGGTTTAAGCGGCGCGTGGCTTTGGCCGGAGCTCTTGTGCATCGGCCCAAAGTCTTGCTGCTGGATGAACCAACCGAGGGGTTGGATCCCAACCAAAAATTTATGATAAGAGATTTTCTAAAGGATTATGGGCGTCAACACACGGTTCTAATTTCCACCCACATCATGGAAGATGTTGAGGCTTTTGCCGACAGAATATTACTCTTAAACCATGGTAAACTGATTTGCGATACCACGCCGGTAGGACTAAAAAGTCTAACCCCGACCAACGACATAGAAGCCGCCTTCCGCGCCATAACCTCAGATAGGTAAGACAATGAAAAATATTTGGCCTGTTTTCATAAAAGAATTTCACTCTTTTTTCCAAAGCCGAATGGCTTGGCTTATTTTGGGCGTCTATGCCATATTATCAATGGCCATAACATTTTTTCAGAGTCCGTTCATCTCTGCTTCTGAGCCGGAGTTGATTTCATTTTTCAAACTGCAAGCCAACATTTTCACACTGATTATTCCGGCCCTCACAATTAAGTTATGGACAGATGAAAAACGCTCAGGAACCCTAGAGCTGACATTGAGCCTACCCATCAGCTACACGGCTCTGACGGTGGGCAAATTTTTGGCTGTATGGGCCATGTGCGGCGTAATGCTCTTTTCGACGATTGGCCTGTGGATTTCAACCTCTTTGGTCACTCATACGGATAATTTAGGAATTTTGCAAAATTATCTGATTTGTTGGTTACTGTGCGGGGCTCTTTGCGCCCTGAGCCTGGCGGCCTCAGCCTTCACATCACATCCGGTCAGCGCTTTTGTTTTGTCCTTGGCTGTTTGTTTGGGCTTTTCTCTGATTAGCTTCAGTACCGTAGTTGAGCATTTAGGCTTTTCTTCCGAGGCTCTTTTGCGTGCCGGTGGCGCCCTAAATTTCGGAGAACATTTTGATAATCTGATTGCAGGCCAAATAACATTTGGCGGCGTTTGCTACTTTTTAAGTATCATCGGCGGAGCCTTATGGCTAAACGTAGCCACAATAATCTGGCAGCAAAACAAACAAAGCAGATACGGAATATTTTGCTTTTGTTTGCTTGTGTCCTTCTGCGCCTTCAATATGGCGATTGCCCTGGCCGGAAGCTCCTTGGTATGGGACCTAAGCCCCGATAAGCGCTTCAGCCTCAGCGATGAAAGTAAGGCATGGTTGAAGGAAAACAAGAACAATTTGTTTGCGCGCTTGTATTTATCAGCAGAGGTGGAAAAGGACGCAAACCTAGAAAGCTATTCGCAAGATGTTTTGCGTCTGCTTGAGCAATATCAGCTAAATTCCAACAACAAACTAAGTTTGCGAACCATAAAGGTTTCACCCAAAAGAAAGGAGGAGGCAGAAGCTAAAAAGGCCGGCATCAGAGGCAGTGAAGGCGAACCATATTTTGGCTTGGTCATCTCGGACCAAAATGGCCGCTTTAAGACAATACCTTATCTGGAGCCCAAACGCCGAGAATACCTTGAGCATGACATTAGCAGAATCTTAAGCAGCTTGGGAGAATATCAAAAACCAACTTTAGGCATCATGTCATCAGAGTTTCAAGTCACATCATCAAGAAATGCGCTTGACTACACCTCAGATTGGCCCTTTGCAATGGTGCTGAAAAATAATTACAATTTGCGCCACATTTCGACAAATCTGGTAGAAATTCCGCAAGATATCAGTGCCTTGCTGGTTATAAACCCCAAAGGTCTTTCCAATATCGGGCTCTATGCCATAGATCAATACCTCATGCGCGGCGGCAATGTGATTGTTTTTGCCGATCCCTTTTCTGAGGCTGCTCTTGCCCAAAACGGAGAGGTTGCCGAACGCTCAAATATAGTTAAATTCTTGGCAAATTCAGGGATTAGATATGATGAGACCAAAGTCGCAGGAGATAATCTGTATAATCGCAGCTTAGACCTTGGAAAGGCCAAAGAAAAATACCCGTTTTGGATAAACGTTTTGCCGCAAAACAATAAACATCGCTTCTTAGCAGGACTAAAACCTCTGGCGCTAAACACGGCGGGTTGGCTGGATGTTTCCCCCGAGGAGGGAACAGAGGTCTTGTTTACGACCTCGGAGAACAGCGGCAGCGTAGATGCGGCTTATATTAGGTATGCAAGCTTAGCTGAAACGCTTGCAAATTATAGCTCAGAGGATAAGGCAAAAGTTTTGGCGGTCTTAAAAGAAGGAAATTTCACCTCTATCTTCAAAGAACCTCTGTTTAATACAAAAGAATATTTTGAAAGGTTATTGCCGTTTTTGAGCATGTCATTAAAACCTGGGCGTTTATTGGTGGTAGCCGACAGTGATATCCTAACCTCCAGACTATGGAATGCCAATAAACAAGAAAGACAAGATGTTTATGACTTCATTCCTTATAGCGGCAATATGGACTTTATAGAACGTGCGGTTGATTATATGAGCGGCAACACAAGAATTTTGAGCGTTTCTCCAAAATTTTCTCCGGTTACCTCCACACCGATAGGAGCCGTATTATTGCTGAGAACGGAAGAAATTTTCGCACAAAAACAATTTGATATCAGCACGGAACAAACAAAAGTTTTAAAAGAACAGAGCACCATGCTCTACAAAATTGAACATCAGGAGATATTACCATCAATCCAAGTCACTAAGAAATTGGAAGATTTAGAACGCCGTCGGCTAGAATTAAGACAAGAAGAGCGGCAATTAAAACAAGACATTGTTGATAGCTATAAATTAAAGTTAGGTACATTTATGGGAATAAACTTCATTTTACCGCTGTTGGTTTTATGCATATTGATTACAGCTTTGCGCCAGTCTCAACGCCGCTTGGCTCGCCAAGCTGAAAGGATAGCCAATGTTTAAGCGTATGTTGAAAGCCTCTGTCATCCTGGCCGGCCTATCTGTTGGTTTGCTGGCTGTAGCCATATTGTTAACTGACTGGCGCTTCCCCAAGCAGTCAAACGGGGAGCTGGTCTTTGCCGCCACCTATAAGGATGGCACCAAGCTAGACAAGATTATGCTAACCACCTCAGATAAAGACATAACTTTGCAAAAAGAAGGGGGCTACTGGGTGGTTAGAGAGGCAGATTACTACTATGCCAACACAGAGTTGCTCAACCGCCTCCTGACAGATTTTAACAATTCAAGCTATTATGGAGAGATTCCATTCTCGGCAGAACAGCTAACAGAAAAAGAGCTTGATAAAAAAGGCATACAAATCACCACCTACCAACAAGATAACTTGCTAAACAGCGTTGTGATTGGCAAAGCGGCAGAAAAAGAGGGCTACTACTTTGCCAAACCACAAGGAAAAAACGAGATTTGGCTGATAGATGGCAAATATAATTTGCCCAAAGAGTTTTATTCATGGATCATGCAGCCCGTATCGGAGTTGCCGCCCGATATGGTGGAACAAATAGAAACGGATGGCAAAATAGTCAGAAGAGAAAACAGGATACAGCCGTTTTTTGGAGAGAAGGGAATATCTTCATCGGCATTTGGCCTGGCAGATGCGGCGGCCTACGTCACGGCAGAAAACGTGTTATCAGCACAAAACTTTGATGAGGCCGCATATCCCAAGCAAAAGATTATAAAATTCACGACATTTCAAGGCCTTATAGCCGAATATCATCTGTATTCAGATAACGAAAGCTACTGGCTGAAGATAACTTTATCAACCACCCCACTACCAAAAAAGTCTGTTAATGCATATATAAGAGACAATCAGATATTCTATGACGGCTGGTATTTCAAATTATCATCCGGTCAGGGAGGTCTGTTGTTTTTAACAACAATATAGCAAACAGATATGGAAGATAAAGAAAAGCTTGCCCGAGCACTGCAAGAATTAAAGCAAAGCCGCCAAAGAAGAGAATTTGCGGAAAAAACAGCACATTTAGGCTATTGGGAGCTAGACCTTGAGACCAAGAGATTTTATTGGTCCAAGGAGATGTACCGCATTTTCGGCTATGCCAAAGTTGTCAAAAATCACAAGCGAAATTTGATAAGAGAAGGAATTTTTGCAGATGATTTTAAAGTTTATAAACAGCAAATAAAAAAGCTTTTTTCCGATGCTCGGTTGGTAGGCGGCAAGATTCGCCTGCGCCGCCCGAGCGGAGAGGTAGCCTATTGCCGTTTTAGGGCCGGATTTGTAATGAGCGGAAACAAGAAAAAGATTGCAGGCACATTTCAGGATATAACGCAGGAGGTTAAGGCTAAAGAGGAACTAAAAGCGGCCAAAAAGAAAGCCGAAGATGCCAACAAGGCCAAGTCATATTTTTTGGCCCAAGCCAGCCATGATCTGCGCCAACCCATGCAGGCACTGCAGTTGTTTGTTGAATCTTTATCAGAAGAAAAGTTAAAAACCTCTCAGCAAAAACTGGTGCAAAAGATATCTGCCGCTACGGCAGGTCTGAAGTCGCTGTTGGATAATCTGTTAGATATTAGCAAGCTGGATTCAGGTGGAATAAGAGTGGACGTACAGCGCTTTAATATTGGCACCATTTTTTGCAGGCTCTGTTTGGAATATCACCAAACCGCAGCGGCCAGAGGAGTAGATGTCATTTGCAGAGTAGGGCATTTTGAGGTTGAAACGGATAGCTTTTTGCTGGAGAGAATTATCAGAAATCTGTTTAGCAACGCCCTAAAATATGCCAAACACAAGATATTAATCAGCTGTCGTAAGGACGGGGATGAAGCCTGCATCCGGATTATAGACGATGGTTGTGGCATAAAAGAGCAGGAGCAAAGACTGATATTTGAGGAGTTTTATCAGAGTAAAGAAGTTAAAGATAACAGAAGCAACGGTGCAGGATTGGGGTTGAGCATCGTAAAACGCTTAGCAGTTTTGCTGGAAGCCAAAGTCCATATCCGTTCCCGTCATGGACATTATAGTGCTTTTGAGGTGCGGGTTCCTCTTCATCCCTTGCAAAATTGAGAAAAATGTGATTGAATAAGAGCATCAAATCTTTGGGGGAGAGTTGCTATGCAAATAGAGATGATGCTGTCTAAGATACACCGCGCCACGGTAACAGATGCCAATTTGAATTATATCGGCTCAATCACAATAGACGCAGATTTAATGCAAAAAGCCAACCTGCGTGAGAACCAAAAAGTTGATGTGGTTGATATCAACAATGGCGAAAGATTATCAACATATGTCATTCCGGGACCGGCTGGCAAGGGCGATATCTGCCTAAACGGTGCAGCCGCGCGCAAAGTCGCTATAGGTGATAAGGTAATAATCATTGCCTATGCCTATATGAGTGAGGAAGAAGCGGCCAAACACAAACCAACCATTATTCAGATGGATGCCAACAACCACGTTGTTGAGAAAAAAGACATCATTGCCGCTTAGAGAAAAGGCCCCTTTAGTTGGATTTATATCAAAAACGTCTGTAAAGCAGTACAGACGTTTTTTGTTTGATGCACAATTAGACTTTCTTTTCACCCACAAATATGCTAAGCTAATAGCTAGAAAGGGAAAAATAAATGGTTAAAGTTTTAAGAACGAACTCAGGATTTTTTGTAGCATTTAAAGATGATGTAGCTTTGAGTGATGATGAGATCAGACAATATAAACAAAGCCAGTATTTTGATGAAAAATTATCTCAACCATTTGAATTTCATAAACAATTTAAAAAAGCAGATTACGACATCACCCAAAAGTTGCTAAAAGAATTATCCTTAGAAAAAAACATCCCAATATCTCGAATCAATGAATTGGCAGATATCAGTACACTAAAGACACAAGTGCGGGATATGGCAAGAAAAAGCGGTAGGCAACCAGCCATGGTAGAATATGAAATCAAAACAACTGATCTACCTCCGCAATTTCAAAATATGCAAATGAGCATAAAAAGAACACCGGAATTTTATTTTCCCGAATATGATGACCAAACCAAAACTATTGTTTGCTATGATGAATATCATAACAAAACAAAAATAAACTCAACCAGAGCCGCATTTCATAGTCATAAGCGATATATTGAAGTTTACGACAAAGTCTTTTTTTACACCACGGAAATGGTAAAAGCCGTTAACGATGTTAAAAATTTCATCCAACAAAATGCTAAACTTATGACGGTTGAGGAAATGTTGAAACGAATTCCGGAAAGAGAACTGGAAATCTATACCTTTTATACCTCAAACAAACAAAGTTATTTAGATAAAAAACAAAAATATTATTCTCTTTGCCACGAGGCCAAACATTTGCTTGCTGCAGAAGATTTAAGCCAAGAAAAAAGAAAAACAGATTACGTTGAGCTCTCACCTGAAAACTTTGCAAAATATAAAGAAGATGATGAAAAGGCGGCTCATTTACAAGAAACCTACGTTGGAATTGCCAACTATTTTCAAAGTGGTGGCGACTTAAGTGTTTTTCCTAAAAAATGCGATTGGCTGGTCAAAAAAATATCTCCTCTTTCACCAGAGATGCGCGCTCGTGTATTGTTGGATCACAATTATCTTGTCAACGGCACCATTCACAACTGGAATGAACATTATGCTCCAACCTATTGGAAGCAACCGAGCGGACAAATTCCAAGGATGACACTTGATTTTGCATATGATGCATCAACAGCTTCTATGGAATACGGAGATGCTGAATATTTAAAGCGCCGACAAAAGCTATACACGCTAGACATATACAATCCACAAACCCAAAAATATGAAACCAAAGATTTGTCCGGTTACATCAAAATTTCCACCGTTTTTAAAGAAGAAAACAGATCACAAATAAACACTTATAATGCAATCGTCAAAAACCGCATAAAAAAACTAGCAGATATAGGCATAACCCCAACTTTGATAAAAAGTTTGAAAGACGGAAGCTACCAAGAACCTTTCAAATCTCGCCCCGATCTTTATGATGTAAAGCTAAAAGAAGGTTTCACTTTTCAAACCTTGAATGATAGAAAAGAAAAAGTAAATATCTTTATGCAGAAATTTTCAACCGATTCCAGAAAAAATTGCTTAAGAATTGATGTTGTCAAAGCAGGTAAAAAAGTTTTTGATTTTATTTATGATCAAGATCGTAAAGAATATAATTGCTTCAATTATAATGAGAATCAAAAATATAGTAATTTGCAAGGAAGCAAACATCCAAGCTTGCCAGATTATGTCATCAAAAAAGTGCAAAGATATGTCAACACCGGCATGCAAAATCTACAGCAAATCATCCAACAAAAATATGGTGATGGCAAAGGGAAATAATCAAAAAAAGGCCTCCATGAAGGAGACCTCTTTTTTATTGGTAGGCGCGTGGGGGCTGGAGGAAGAAAAACAACCGTTGCTCCGGTTGTTTTTCAACGACAGGCGACAGTTTGTTAGCGAGCCAAGCAAGCGTGAGCGCCTCTTGGCAAGCGTTTCAATCCGAGCGACGGACGCGCACTTAGCCAACCGATGGACGCTTAGTAAGCTAGAGGAGGAAGAAAACCAACCGTTGCTCCGGTTGTTTTTCAACGACAGGCGACAGT
>CALXVX010000048.1 GCA_944392215.1 uncultured Alphaproteobacteria bacterium
GCCGCGAGGCGGCAGAATAGAGGCCGTAAGTATTACAAGTTGGTGTGGTGTGTGGGCTTGTATTACTTTGCTCGATCCGGCTCCCGTAGAGAAAGGCTCTTTGATAGTCCGGAAGATAATAGATACGCGCCTGTGCCGCAGGCATAAGGCTCAAACAAAAGGCTACTGTCAATATAAGCTTTCTCAACATCTCATCCTCCGAACGAACCAATATATTCTATGGTAGCACGTCTTTAGGAGAATGTCAACACTAAATAAAAAGATTTGGACAAATTAAAACCCCGCTTTAATTAAAAAGCGGGGGTTTGAGGTTGAGGAAAATTAGTCCTCAATGGTTATCCATTTGAGGCATACTTCACCTTTTTTGTTGGTGTAGACTCTGCCCTCTTGAAGGACGAGACGATTGTGCCGCTTGACCTTCTTTTGCCACCTCTGTCCTACATCTATCACGGCTTGCGGGTGAGATCCGCCTTGGTAGATGTATAACATCCTCGGTTGGCCGGCCTCTTGTGCAATCTCTTCAAAGATCGCATGATGGGTTGTTCTGCCATCATGAAGGTCCATCACCCAGATGGGGCCCTTGATGAACTCCTCTAATGTGGACAAATAGGCATTGGAATAATTGCTGTATTGTTCTAGGTTGAAACCTAGCCTCTCGCACATGAGCTTGGTCATGCTTTCAGGTGTATGTCGTACCATAGTATTTTGGGTTTTTAATTGTTAGTTTTTCTACTTTACTCAACCCTTGAATAGCCTTTCTCAAAAGCTAGGGCCGGAACGTCCTCAATGTATACCACCCGCATGAAACCTCGTTTGGTTTGCATGGCAATGTTCTCATACTTTTGTACGGGAAAATACGGCAGCGGGCAAAAATACCGCACAAAAGCGTCTTTCATCGGGTAATAAACCACCGACTCTTTCTTGCCGTTTTTATCCACTAACGGGAAGACAATTCCTATCTGATAGTTTTTTTTGGGGTGAATGAGATGAGAAATCTTTCCCTTACCAATCTGATAATAGGACCGGAGATTGGGAAAAAGGCTATTCATCTTTTCTGCTACCATGGCCGGCGTTTCGCTCCACGTCTTATGGCCAATAATAATTCTATTGTTCATAGGCTATTAAATTTAAAATAGTTTAACAAAAATTATTGATTTTGTTTAAGTGTAAAACCTTTTGGACAAAAGTCAACAATTATTGTCGTATTCGTCAAATTTTTTTAATCCTCTCTCGGGGTTTAAATTGAGCCCCTAAAGCATATATTTTTCCTAAATTCACAACAAAGAAAGGAAATTCAATGACAAAAAGAAATTTTGCTCTTTTGGCTTTTTGCTCCATCTTCTCTTTATCTGTACCGGCTTGGGCTCAAGAAAACTTAGCTCCTGATCCTCAAGATGTGCAAAAAAGCCGCAGCGCCGCCCAGCGAGTCGCGGCCTCTCAACAAAAACGTGCTCACACCTTCAGCGACTTTGGTAAAGAATATTCAGACTTTAAGGACTATTTGCAAAATGAATACGGCTTGGGCTATGCCGTTGATGTCTCCTTTATGCCTCAATATGGGGCGCCAAACGGCAAAAAAACCGCTTTCCAGACTGTTGTGGCGCCTTCCATCACTTGGGAGAACTTCAACAACGAATATGGCACCGGCACTTTTAACATCGCCTACACCATGACACAATACTCCGGCAGCAACGGTGAGAACATCGGCAACAATATCGGCGTGGTAACCGGTATTAACGACTATGCCACCCAATCAAACTCTTTTGATGAACTCTATTATTCCTACCAACTGCCGGGGAAATGGAATTGGCTCACGGTGGCCTTGGGGCAATTTCCTCTCTATAATTTTGATGGCTCCGCTTATGACTCCAACCAGCAGGAAAATTTTGTAAACTATGCCCTGTCTCAAAATGCATCTTCCACCTATCCGACGGCCTCTATGGGCGGATATATGCAAATTGCACCCAATGACGAATGGACTTTGGCTTTTGGCGGACAAGATGCTCATAATATAGACGGTGATGGTATCTCTACCTCAAAACTTTTCAAACGCCACGCCCACTACACAACCTTTGCTTCTCTTAGCTACACCCCAACCATCAAGGGCCTGGGCGCCGGACAATATTCCGTCTTGTTCTACAACCAGCCGTGGGTTGACGTGCAAGCCCAGACCACAAACGGATGGTCTATCAACCTAAGCCAAAACTTGGGTGAAAAATTTGCCGTATTTGGCAGAATCAACGGCGTTTCCGGTTCGGTGGCCGAAATCAACCAATCTTATGTTTTGGGAGCTGTCTACAATAACCCGCTTGATCGCAACCCCTTAGACCAAATCGGCTTGGCTGCCGCGTATAACAAAATTGACGAGGCTGCCGTCGGCGAGCCTCTTGAGCATGATGCCGAAACCGTGCTTGAGGCCTACTGGGCTTGGGGCGTGTCTAAATGGATGACGCTCACTCCTGATATACAATTTTATATCAAGCCCGCGCTCAATACCAAATCTGACAATGCCACCGTTGTTACCTTGCGCGCAAGCGTATTTTTCTAACCATTCTTGGTTATCCCAAAAAAAGCAGGCATATCTTTGAGCCTGCTTTTTTTAACTGAATAGTTGCAGATTTTGCTTTACAAGCAGGCTCTTTTGGGCATAATTATAGGTAATTTCTAACCTTTTAGCTAAAGTATTGTAATGTCAAAGTTTTCTATATGTCTTTTAGTGGGATTGACCCTGATGTCTTCTGCTTGCTCCTCTACAATCAAACCTGCCATCATTCCTCCGGTGGAAGCTAAAAAAGCTGCCGCCCCCGGGTTGGAGATTATCGGTGGGGTGGAGCCTGTTTATTTCTTGCCTCTGAAAACCCCTATCGCCTCAAGAATCGATACCGGCGCCGAAACATCTTCTATCGATGTTGATAATATCCGCCCCTTTGAGCGTGACGGTGAAAAATGGGTTGCTTTCAAAATCACCAACAACCAAACGGGTGAGAGTCACTCTTTTGAAAAAAGATTGGTCAGAAAGACCACTATCCGTCGTATCCATCAAGATGAACTGCGTTATGTGGTGGAAATGGACGTTAAGATTGGTGATGACCTCATCAATGCCGAATTCTCTTTGGCTAAGCGAGACAAATTCTCCTACCAGGGGCTCATCGGCCGCAATATCTTGAACGGGCGGTTTATTGTTGACCCCTCTCTTGAAGACACTCTACATTAATTTTTGAGGACTTTTCTCATGCTTAGAAATCTTGCTTCCGTGCGCGGTATTTTAACTATTCTCCTTGTCTTGGCCGTTATCTTTGCCGGGTATGGAATCTATTATAAAATCAGATATTGGGGTTTCAGCTTTACTCCGGGACAGAACACAAACCTGTGGTCGGTGGAAGCACACATCTCTTTTATGCCCACCGGCGAACCTATCAAAGTCACGCTTACCACACCGCGCAGCAATGATGCTTTCAAAATCTTGGAAGAAAATGTTATTGCTCCGGATTATAAAGTCAAACGCGACAGCTCCGGTTCTTTGCTGACATTGACATCTGCACCCAAAGAAGGTGAACAAAATCTTTATTATAAAATTATGCTCTTTGACAACGTGGATACCAGAGGTAAAGTCAAAGCGCCGCAACCAGAAGCCCCTGCGCTGCCCGTGTTTGATGAGCAGAAGATGGCTGCCGCCAAGCAAATCCTTAAACTGGCACAAAAACAAGATGGCGATGCTGTGGCACAAGTTATTAAACTGCTTAATCAGGAGCCCCTTGACCCGGCCGTGCAGGCTTATTTACCAATTAAGTACACACAAACTCAAAAGGTCGAAATTATCAGCGAGCTTTTGGCCCTGAAAAAAATTCCTTCCCGCGCGGCTAGAGGGTTTCGCTTGGAGGAGAGCAAAAAGGCCCTAACACCGGATCTGATGATTGAGGCTTATATTGACGGAACCTGGAAAATCTATGATATCAAAACCGGCAAAAAAGGTCTGCCGGATAACTTTGTTTTGTTCCAACGCGGCGGAAAATCTCTTATCGACGTAATGGGCGGCGAAGATTCCATCATCAAATTCTCGGTACTTAAATCTGTCACCTCCACCATGAATCTGGCAGGGCAACGTGCCGAACTTGCCGGGAACAAATCCTGGTTTGATTACTCCATCTACAACCTTCCGCTTGCAGAGCAAAACACGCTTAAATGGCTCTCAATTTTTCCATTGGCCATTCTCATCATCGTCTTGATGCGAAACGTGGTGGGCGTGCAGACCATGGGAACTTTTACCCCCATGCTTATCTCAATGGCTCTTATCAAAACAGGGTTTGGACCGGGGCTTATTTGCTTTTCGTTCATCATATTCATCGGCCTGCTTATCCGCTCACTGTTTTCTAGACTCAACTTGCTCTTGGTGCCGAGAATCTCTGCAGTGGTCATCGTTGTCATCTTGATGATGCAGGCTTTGACCATATTCGGCTACCAGTTAAAGCTTGATATCGCGTCTTCTGCCGTATTTTTCCCAATCATCATCACCGCTTGGATTATTGAACGCGCATCAATCACCTGGGAAGAAGACGGTCCCGTAAATGCCGGAAAGGAAATCATCTTCAGCATCTTGGTGGCTATCATCGTCTACTTTGTTATCAGCAGCGAATATATCCGCCACATTATGTTTGCGTTCAATGAACTCAACCTTGTTATCCTAATATTGGTTATGCTGCTTGGGACTTATACCGGCTACAGACTCTTGGAGCTCAAGCGTTTTCACCCCCTGGCTAAGGACTAAAACGGATGTTTGGTTGGTTTAAGAATTTTTCTGCTCCTTCTGCTCTCCGCGCCGCCGGGGTCTTGGGGATGAATGCGCGCAATTTTCATGTGATTGCCAAATATAATTCCCGCAAGCTTTATCCTTTGGTGGATGACAAAGTCCTCACCAAAACGCTGGCTAATAATATCGGAATCAGCACTCCTAAACTTATTGGCAAAATCGAGTTTCAGTATGAAGTCAAAAATATCTTAGATATCATCGGCGACAACAAGGAATTTGTTATTAAACCCGCACAGGGAAGCGGCGGAAAAGGTGTGTTGGTTATCACTAACTATCAAGATGGGATATTCACCACCGCCTCGGGAAGAAAAATCACCTACAAGGAAGTTTACCAACATATATCCAATATTTTAAGCGGGCTTTACTCTTTGGGCGGAAAATATGACAAGGCTATTGTTGAGGAGCTTGTGCATTTCTCCGATGTTTTCAAAGATTACAGCTACCAGGGCGTGCCTGATGTTCGCCTTATTGTCTACAAAGGCTACCCGATTATGGCAATGACCAGGCTGCCCACCAAAGCCTCAGGCGGAAGAGCAAATCTTCACCAAGGCGCTGTCGGGGTCGGGCTTGATATTCAGACCGGGCATGCCCTCCACGGGGTTTTGAACAATATGCCGATAACTCACCAGCCAGATACCGGCGCTGATCTCTTACAAATTCAAGTCCCGTTTTGGAAAGAGCATTTGTTTATCGGCGCTTTGGCCTATGATATGACCGGGCTTGGCTATTTGGGGGCAGACATTGTACTTGATGCCAGAAAAGGCCCGATGATGCTGGAGCTCAATGCCAGACCCGGTCTGGCCATCCAGATTGCCAATGGGGTCGGTTTGCGCTCTCGAATCAAGGAAGTTGATAAGTACTATCCCTCCGGTCTTTCGGCTGAAGAAAGAGTTGAGTTTGTTTTAAACTATAAACGTGCAAAATAGAAAATTTGTACCTATATAAAGTATAGAACAAGTTTATTTTGAAAGGATATTGCTTATGGCTACTTTACTTAAAAAATCTTCAACCCCAAAGCTTGGCAAGGCAACCACTAAGGGCTTGAATAAAAGTGAGACAAAAAAATTAACCGTTAGTAAGACCAGAGCCAAAAAAATCAAACACTCTTATAAAGTTAAAGATGCCGAAAACGCTCTGTTGCTCAAGCTCAAAGACGGTGACGTGGTTATTGAGATGTTTCCGGAAGACGCGCCCAACCATGTGGCCAGAATTAAAGAGTTGGTCAGAGCAGGCTTTTATAACGGTTTGAAATTCCACCGCGTGATTGATGGGTTTATGGCTCAGACCGGCTGCCCTTATGGCAACGGGACCGGCGGCAGTGGTAAAAAGCTCAAAGCTGAATTCAACCGCAATCCGCACAAGCGTGGTACTGTTTCCATGGCCAGGGCCATGTTGCCTGATTCGGCCGACAGCCAATTCTTTATCTGCTTTGGTGACTGCGATTGGCTTAACGGACAATATACCGTGTGGGGACAAGTTACCTCAGGAATGGAATATGTAGATGCCATCAAGCGCGGAAAAGGCGCTAACGGCGAAGTTGAAGATCCCGATGAAATCATCAGCATGGCAGTGATTGCTGATCTTTAATCCCTGCTCTTTACACAAAAAACGCTCTTTTTTCTGAGAGCGTTTTTTTGTTCTTATTAGTGCCCTACTCCAACCAGTATTCAATGGTTGAAACCACGCGTACAGTCTTATTGATGGATTGAGACTCCATCTCATTGGGACCTTGTTCCCTTGGCAAAATGGAAAACACTCCCTGGCTGGCGCGGCGGATGCGGCCGACTTTGCTTGCGGAGGCTTTAGCAAATTCCTCTGCCGCGGCGGCTGCATTTTTGGTAGCCTCTTCCAGCATTTGCGGTTTGACCCGATTAAGCCCGGTGAAGATGTATGATACCGGCGAGGCATATTGGTTATCCAAGATAATGCCGGCTGCCACCAACTCACCGTTTTGGCGCAAGGCTTTATCTACCAAATCCACCTTTTGAGAACGCACGGTAATGGTCTGGTTGACAATAAAGCGCGATGTCATATCGGCATTGCCGCGATACGGATTGGCTAGTAAGTCATTGGTTTCAATGCGTCCCTCGCTTATTTCATCTTGGCTGAAGCCTTGCTCGGCCAAAAATTTATAAATGATATTTCTTTGCGCGGTGATTTGCTGTTCTGCCGTCTGCAAGTTATCTGAGGTGATGACATAGCGCAAATTCCAAATTGCCAAGTCTGCCTTGACATCCATCTCTGCTAACCCCTTGACCGTGACCGAGTTGGCATTAATCTTGCCCTGGTAGTAGTAATATCCGGGGAAAAATCCGCCCAAGGCTAACCCTAAGGCCAGCACTACCGACGCGCCAAGTTTGCAAAAGCATTTGTTTTCGCCGTTACAATTCATATCTGCAATCCTTTCTCTCTTAATTTCAGATAAGCTCATATTAGAACCGGCAAAGCTATAAGGCAATCTTTATCTTCTACTTATCACTATCCTCATCACCGTCTTCATCATCTTCTTTTGCAAAAATGATGTGCCACAAGGGTTTGCGATACATCCACAAATTGAAAATGCCCAAAGCTACCGAAATCATGCCAAACAAGAACAAAATATAGTACCAATTAAGCTGGTTGGCGTTCATCATCACATCTTGCTGGCTCAGGCGCACAAAGCCTATGGCCACCGAGGTTACCACAAATGACAAAATAAACGCGACGGTCCAGATTTTTTGCTGCAGCCTTTTGGGCAGCATAAAGGCGGTGATGACATATAACAACAAAAAAGCAAAAAAGATATAAAGTTCCATAGATTTAATCCTCCTTATATTTTTGGCTTTCTTTGATATATGCATATTGGCGCTATTATCAAGAGAGGAGGATTTAAATTAACGAAACCTGCCTCTTAGCAGAGACAGGTTCCGATTTTTTTTTATCACTTCAGGGCTCGCTTTATTGCCAAGACAATGGCAAGTAAAGTGAAACCGCAGAAGCCGGCAACTCCAACAGCAATTGCTGTGCCGAGGAAGCTGCCATCCATGATACCGTTGCTAAAAATCCATCTCATTAAGAAGATGCCTCCCACAACGGCCGCAATTCCAATGATGTAAGGGCCCACCAGTTTTAAGAGCCCCCACAAAATGGTAATAGCAAATATGATCTCCAAAGAGCGGAAAACCATATTCACGCAACCACAACTGGGAGTGATGAGAGCCTTATAGGCCCAGACCACACCTAAACCTGCAGCAAGAATAATTCCCCATACGAGGAATACTCCTACCTTAGATAATCTGTGGCTCTTAGCAGCAATCAAAATCGTTGCAAGGACAACTATGACCGCTGCAGCACAAATAATAAAAAATTTTTCCATAATATATCTAACATTCTTAAGTTTCACACTATTATAGTATCACTTTTTGACGCTTTAGTCTAGACAAAAAATGCCACGAAAAACTCGCGGCAAAATTTGAAAAAATGCGTTTTCCCTTTTTTAATGCGGAAGCTTGGGCCACTCCCCCGATGCCACCTCTTTTAAGGTCTGATTAGGAAGCTTAAAGCGCATATTGTATATCCAATAGTTTGCCATCACCCGCTCAATGTAAATCCGAGTCTCCGATGAAGGAATGGCCTCTATAAACAGCAAGGCATCGTCCCCGTAGCGGGTGCTTTTCTGCCATTTGAACAAATTACCCGGCCCGGCATTATATGCGGTTATCAGATAAAACAAATTGTCATCAATATATGGTTTGGCCGCCAAGTAGCTAACGTATTTTTGCCCCAGCTCCAAATTATAGTCCGCATCTTTCAGCTTGCTCTTATTGCGGCGCAGGCTTGAATCCTTGCTTACATAGTAGGCAGTACCCGGCATAAGCTGCATCAGCCCGCAGGCGCCGGCTGAACTCTCCGCCTCTGGTCTGAAAGACGACTCCTGCCTAATCAACCCCAAAACGAAAGCCTTATCCACTTTCCAGCCTCGATGCGGAAGCCAGCGCGGAACCGGATAGGCTATTCCGTCGTAGCTCCGCCCCTCCTCAATATCCTTACATTCATTACTGGCATAAATTGCCAAAGCGTGCATGTTGTACTGATTAGCAATAAAAACAACCGCCTCTTTTTGTTTCTCATTCATATCCTCATAACCGCGCCTTAGCTCAGCCTCCGCCAGTTTTGGCTGTTTGGCCTGCAAAAGTATCACGGCTCTGCGAATGTTGGGCGATGCCAGCAACTCATAGACATAGTCCATATTATTGAAGTCATTAAAATAGGCCACGCTTTCCCAATTATAATTGGGAGCCTCACCCAGCTCATAAGCCGCCAAAATACCATAAAACGTATGCTTGTAGCGCGCGGCAGACTTCAGCATCTCTTGAGCTTTAGTCTTCATCCCTCTCTTTTTATACGCTCTTGCCGCCCAATAGCCGCCGGCTGATACCAACCATTCATCAGAATTGCCTGATTTGGCCAAGCGCTCAAAGTAAATAGAGGCATTTTTATATTGTTTTTGCCGCCAGGCCGCCAAACCTGCCGCCCACGGCGCCGTGCCAGATGTTTTTCTCCTGGCCGCCTTGGTTCCCCACTGCCAAGCCAGCTTATCATACCCGTCTACAAAATATTTCAATGCCAAACTCGCAGCCAAGTCATCCCAATAAGCATCCGGCAATAACATCCTTACTTTCTTCTGCTCCAGAATCAATCTTGCCTTCTTGGTCTTACCCTTATTCAAATAACGCCGAAATTTGAATACCTCTTTTTGTAAATAGGCTCTGGTGGCATCATCCATCTTTCTTTCCGGCAAGAAGATATTTGACGGCTCCGGCAGCTTTTTTATCTCATCCCCCTTGGCCTTGCGTCTGGCTAGGCGATATATTCTCTCTGCCTTGGGGTAGTCCCGATATTTTTCCAGCCACTCCTGCAATTCCTTAAAACTGCTCTTATACTTGGGGTGCAGATATTTCTCCGCCAAAACCGTGCCTAGCAAAATATGATTGTCCAAATCCTCTATCAGAGAATCGGCCTCCTCAAAATCTCCTTTTTCTATTGCTCTGAAAATCTTTTTGTAGCGCGAGACATCTGCTCTATCTATCAGCAAATATCCCAACATCTTTTCATAAGATGCCGGGTTGATAACCTGATATTCTGCCCCAAAGGCATTAAAGGAAAAAAACAGGCAAAAAATTGCCAGAATTATGCGCCGTAAGCTCTTCATTTTTTCTGACTTGCGCTCAGCCAAACAATCTTATCTGCACATTCCGCAGAGTTCATTCCTCTTACGCGGCAACGATTAACTACAATGTTTGGCATTTGATCCATATTGTAACAGCCATTGCCCATCAGCGTATAGTTCAGATAGGTCGGCGTGTTGGGTTCCACGTTGGAAAAAGATAATGCCGTTGTCATCTCCGGCCAAACTAATTTCACATCCAAACTTACTAATTTACGATCTAGATTGGTGAGAACGATAAAACGGACATCGCAGGCCGCTGAATTGCTTAAATAGCTCGACATCTTGAAGTTGTCATAGTAGAGAAAAATTTTCTCCGCACGGCGAGAACGTCCATCTTCATTGACTTCCACAACCGCCAAGCCGCCGCGCTTTGATTTATCCTCTGTGGGACGGCTCAAAACATCTAGGCCACCTCCAGGTAGAAATATATCATCCAGAGAGCGTTCGGCTTCTGCTGAAGACCTCTCTCTAGCTAAAGCTTCGCTGATTTCCTCATCTGTAATTTCTACTTTATTGGGCTTTTGTATTTGAGTTTCTGCAGCAACATCTGACTTCGAAAAAAACGTATTGCCTTGCAGCAACGAGGAATCTTCTGTGCCACTAAAAGTCTGAGCCGTTACATTGCCTGCCCAAAACAGGCCTCCCAGAACCATTTGCCACAAAAAACTCTTGTTCATCACCACCTATTCCTTTGAATCTGTAGTCTTTTCTTCCAGCTGAGGACGACTCGCTGCTAACCGCTGGGATAATCCCGTAATGTTGGCAACTGTTTCTTTGTATAGTGTATTTATCTCTTGTTTTTTCTTATCACTTTCACTTTGTTCTTGTGCATTTTGCTGATCTAGTGATATTGGCTTAAATTCTGAATAGTATTCCTCATTTCTGGGACCAATATAGCGGAATAGGTTATCACAGGCGCTGCTCATCCTTCCGGATTTGTCACCTTCGGCTGCCGTGCCACAATTGGTGACGTCTATGTCCATGTCGTTTAGCAGCAAAAAACAACGATCCGTGGCTATCTTGGATTTGAGCGTTACTTGTTGATACGGCTTCATTGTCGGTAGACGCAAATCCAATGTCACATCACGGCTATTGTATGTGGCTGTATTATATCGCGGAAGGTCTCGAAGATTTTGCTTCTTGGCCTCTCTCACGTTTCGTTCTTCTTGATTGATTGCATCCGCCACAACCTCGTCGGCCCAAATCAGCTTAAGCTGTGCATTACTTATTTCTTTATCTGTCCGGTTATAAAATGTTGCACCAACTTCGCAAGAAGTAACTTTACCGTCGGGATTCTTAACGGGTACAATATCATGTATCTTAAACAAAACTCCGTCAGAGGCTGCCGAAGCCATATTAATGTAAGAGGCCATGCCAACCCCAAGACAAGTTATAAAAAGCTTTGCGTTCTTGTTCATTTGATTTTCCTTAAACAAAAAATAAAACGTTTTCCTTAATTATAATCACTTTACTTTATAAAATACCAACAAATAGTAAACCTTTTAACAACTTTCTGCATTGTTGCCGTTGCCAAGCTCTTTTGACAGGCGCAACAAATCTGCCCAGGCCTTGGCTTTTTGGCCCGGCGTGCGCAGCAGATATGCCGGATGAAAACTTGCTAATGCCTTGGCTGTCTTGCCGTTTGACTTGGTATATTCAAACCATCGGCCTCGCAGATGCGAAATTGTTTCTGCAGTGTCTAAAAGTGAGTTGGCTGCGCTTCCTCCTAATATAAATATATAGTCAGGGTCAACCAAGTCTATTTGGCGTTTCAAAAACGGCAGGCATACCGCAATTTCCGAATCTAGCGGCGTGCGGTTCCCTGGCGGACGCCATGGTAAAATGTTGCTGATGTAATACCCTGTTCTGTCTATGCCAATACTTGACATCATCTTGTCCAGCAATTGACCAGAGCGCCCGACAAACGGAACCCCGATCCGATCTTCATCCGCGCCGGGGGCCTCTCCCACCAAAAATATTTTAGCCTCAGGATTACCGTCGCCAAAAACCGTGTGGGTTGCCGTCAACTTTAAACTACAGCCTTCAAAATTTTCAACTTCCGTCCTCAAGCTCTCCAGGCTCTCTGCCTTCGCACATATTTCTTGTGCATTTTGGAAAGCTCCAGATGTATCTTGTGCAAGCCCTGTCGTGGCCGGACGCCTTGCCGTTATTGTCGCTGCCGCGACCTTGTTGTCTGCCTGTTTGGAAATCGGACGGAGCATCTCCTTTTCCTGTTTGGACGATGCAAAAGGAATTTCTCCGCAAGTTTCATCGACTCCGGCAAGCAGATACCATTCTAAAATTTCTTTTGCGTCCAATATTTTTTCCGTCATGATTTCAAAGTTAGCTCAATTCTGCTATTTTGCAAGACAAAACATTTATTTACACAATTTTGATAATATATTTATTTCTCTATTGTAGATTTTTTTTAAATCTGTAATATAACTGTGTTTATCGAAGTTTTAGGGATTTGTTATGACAATGGCTCGTTGGACTTTTTTGCTTGTATTGGCGGCTGCTATTGCCGTCTTTGTTTCTTGTTCTCACACTGATATGGAGGAGCAGACCTCTCTTCAATCTCAAGAGCAGGCTATCGGAGAAGACCAAGAACAATCGGCAAAGTCCTATGGGGCTTATCTTGCAGGAAGAGTTGCTCATTTACGGCGTGATTTTACTAATGCCTCAGAATACTACATACAAGCACTTAAGGCTGATCCTAAAAATAAGGAGCTTATCAGCCGCATCTACCTAATTTTGGTTTCTAAAAGCCGTATTGATGAAGCTGCTGTCTATGCTAAACAAAATGTGGAAAACGGCAGTCATGATAACTTTGCCTACACTGTTTTGGCTGTTAAAGATATGCATGATGCCAACTATAAGCAGAGTATTAAAGATACTCAGAATTTTGACAATCCTGCTTATAAGGAATTTATTGCTCCTCTCCTCAATGCCTGGAATTACGCCGGGCTTAATGAACCGGACAACGCTCTCAAAGCTCTTGATGCTCTCAAAGATGAGCCTAGTTTCAAGACTATCTACCATTTCCATGCCGGTATGATTAATGACTATTTCAACCGCAATCGTGAAGCCCAAAAACACTACGACCTCATTATTTCCAACGAATCTATGGAGCTCTCACTGCGTTCCCTGCAAATCATTTCTAACTTCTATGTTCGCACGGACCAAAAAGATAAGGCTCTTGCATTGGTTAACGGTTTTAATGACGAAAAGGTTATTGCCGATATGTTGCGAGCCTTCACCAAAACCGTGCAAAATTCAACTCCGCAAAATGCAAAACGCATCATCACCTCCCCAAGCGAGGGAGCCGCGGAGGCTTTGTTCAGTATTGCAGCCACTTTCCGCTATGATGAAATTATTGATGTCGCACACATGTTTACCAGCCTGGCCATCTACCAAAACCCGAATTATGATTTGGCAAAGCTCTTGTTGGCAGATATTTTGGAAGACCGCCAAATGTTTGAAGATGCCAATGAGGTTTATGAAACAATTGATGAGGCTTCTCCCGCTTATTATGCCGCACAGCTCAAAAAAGCCAATAACTTTATCAAACTCAATGATTATGACAGCGCAGAACTGCTTCTTAAATCTCTGAGCTTGGATTATGAAAATGCTCAAATCTATCTTGACCTTGGCGATGTCTTGCGCATGAAAAATCGCCCCGAAGAGGCTATCAAATACTACAAGGCGGCCATAAAAGCCAGCGGCAAAAATGACAGCGTTTGGGTCTTATATTATGCTCTGGGCGTTTCCTATGAACAGGCCGGTGAGTGGAAAAAAGCCGAGGAAGCTTTGCTGAAAGCTGCCGAACTCAGTCAAAATCACTATCTGGTCTTGAACTACCTCGGTTATACCTGGCTCAAACAAGGGCAAAATATCAATGAGGCCTTCACCATGATTGTCAGCGCCTATAACCAAGCACCCGATGACCCCAATATCAATGACAGTTTGGGCTGGGCTCTTTACAACCTCGGCTATTACGGCATGGCCGAAGGATATCTGGAAAAAGCTACCGAGGCTGCACCTGCCAACGCCGTCATCAGCGACCATTTGGGAGATGTCTACTGGTTCACAAACCGCAAGAACGAGGCCAGATTCCAATGGCAGCACGCTCTTGACCTCAAGGATGATACCGGCGAACTCGACCGCAAACAAGTTGAGGCCAAGCTCAAAGGCGGCATCAAAAAAGAGCCTGCCCTATCCTATGACAAAGAGCTCATCGAGGCCCAAATCAAAAATATCTCTCATGACTAACCAGGCAAGCGCCGGTCAAGCGACCGGAGGCAAAACTTAGCTGGTGCGGACGCGCACTCCGATAACTCCGCTGTAATCCGCTCAACTCACGATGTTCGTTTCGCTGGCATCCGTGCCATATTCAAACAATCTTTGCCCTTACAAATAAATTAATTGCATTTTAATTTTTCTGCTCTAATATCATTTGCGCAGGCGCGAGTTGCTCCTGCGGAGTGTAACGGCTCCTTCCAAGAAAAGAACAACTCCTTTTA
>CALXVX010000049.1 GCA_944392215.1 uncultured Alphaproteobacteria bacterium
ATACATAAATTCCGACAAATCTTTCATCAGAATATACGTTTTGTTTTAAAACACAACAATAAAAATAACATCAGCGCATATTTTTGTGTTTTTAAGAGATTGGTAAGAAGTATCGTGTATAGTTAAAACTAAATTTATGAGTCAAAGAGTGTTATAAACAAAGATGTTTCGGATATTTCAAACATTTCGATCTTGTATGCTGCCGATATTTATTTGTGCAGCGGTTTTGTTTTGGAATATTGGGCAGGCCGTGGCCGGGCAAATTTCGGGACTGCGCATTGGTCAGGGCATCGGCACGGTAAGAATAGTTTTTGATGCCGATTCGAAGTTTGACTATAAAGTCTTTCTGCTTAAAGATCCCAACCGTTTAGTGGTGGACACTCAAAATATAGAGGTTAGCCCTCAGGTTGAAAAAGGGTGTGAACCCAACAGCTTTGTCTCTTCTGTTCGTCTGGGTACCACGGGGGTTGACGGGGTTAGAGTGGTTTTTGATTTGCAAAAGCCAGCCATTGTCAAAAAAGCATTTATGTTAGCTCCGCAAAGCAAATTCAGTTGGCGATTTGTGATCGATTTGGAAGTGGCAACGGAGCGGGAGTTTGCCGCCCATGTCGGCAATGATCATGCTTTTAGCAACGATTCTTACGACAGCAACAAAACCTCGGTTAAAAACGTATCATCGTCAAAAGCATCCATTTCTCAGCGCAAAAGCAAGAAAGTTATTGTCTTGGATCCCGGTCATGGAGGAGTTGATCCGGGAGCCATCGGCGTTTCCGGCGTCTACGAGAAGAATATAACCCTGGCAATGGCCAGAGAGCTTAAGGAAGTTTTGGAAAAAGACAGTAACTATAAGGTTTACTTGACTCGCAACCGCGATGTTTTTATTCCCCTGCGTGATAGAGTAAAGATAGCCAGACGCTATGAGGCGGATTTGTTCTTGTCTATCCATGCCGATAGTGCCGCCAACAAAAGAGCAACGGGCTTGTCGGTTTATACTCTCTCGGAAAAAGCCTCCGACAAAGAGGCCGCCGCCTTGGCCGAAAAAGAAAACAAAGCAGATATTGTCGCCGGCCTGAATTTTGCCGAGCATTCAAAAGAGGTGTCTGATGTTTTGCTGAATTTAGCTCAAAGAGAAACCCTGAACCGCTCCTCAGAGTTTGCCACTTTCATGGTTCAAGAAATGCGCAAATCTACTCACACATTGGACAACACGCACCGCTTTGCCGGTTTTGCGGTTTTGAAAGCCCCGGACGTTCCTTCTGTTTTGATGGAGTTGGGGTATCTTTCCAATCGTCAAGAGGAAAAATTGTTAAAACAAAAATCCTATCGCAAAAGATTGGCAATTTCTGCCTCAAAAGCCATCGATAAATATTTTGACAACATGGAACACGCCTCTGTGTTTTAGTGTTTGACTCAAATAATTTTTTTATATATTAATGAACAGCACAAACATCTTGTTTCTGATAAATTTTTTCTAGGTCTGCCATGTTTAAAACTCTGTCATCTCTGTTAAGCACATTTTTCTTCTTTGCGGTTATCGCGTTGGTACTGGTTATCACTTCCGTATGGCAGATGTCGCAGGAGTTGCCGGATTATCTGCAACTGGCCAAATATGAACCATCTGTCACCACCAGATTATACGCCGGCGACGGACAACTGATGATGGAATACGCCGCAGAGAAACGCTTGTTTGTGCCGGAAGAAAAAATTCCGTCTCTGGTAAAAAATGCTTTCATTGCTGCCGAGGATAAAAAGTTTTACAGCCATTTCGGAGTGGACCCGATAGGGATTATCAGAGCCTTTGCGGATAACTTGAAAAATATAGGCAGCGGCAAACGTCCGGCCGGTGCTTCCACCATCACCCAGCAGGTGGCCAAAAACTTTTTGCTTTCTTCAGAGCTTTCCTATAAGCGCAAGATAAAAGAGGCCCTGCTTGCCATGCGTATGGAACAGGCCTTTACCAAACAGCATATTTTGGAATTATACTTAAATGAGATTTATCTGGGCAACCGTTCTTATGGTGTGGCCGCAGCCGCTTTGAATTATTTTGGTAAATCGTTAGATGAGCTTTCAATAGAGGAGGCCGCTTATTTGGCTGCTTTGCCTAAAGGCCCCAATAACTACAATCCCAGAACCAAATATGCAGCAGCGGTCGGACGCCGCAATTGGGTAATAGACCGTATGGTAGAAGATGGCTACGTCAGCGAAAAAGACGGGGAAGAAGCCAAGTCAAAACCACTTGAGGTAATCGAGCGTCGGGGAGAATTTGTAAAAGACGCCGAATATTTCAGCGAGGAGGTAAGGCGTCGGGTTAACCGTAGTTTTGGCGAAGATGCGTTGTATGAAGGCGGATTACTGATTCGCACCACCTTGGACCCGAGATTGCAGCAAATTGCCACCAAAGCCTTTGAAACAGAGTTGAGAAATTATGATACACGCCACGGCTGGCGTGGCCCTATCACCAATATTTCACTGGAAGGTGACTATAAGGAAGTTTTAAAAAAGGTAGAGGCTCCGGCGGGCAGGGAGAATAGCTGGATAAAAGCTGTTGTTACGAGTGTTTCCGATACAGAAGCCAAAATAGAAACCGTTGATGGTGATAAAGGCATCATTCCCATGAGCTTGCTCAAATGGGCCAGAAAGACACTGAAAAAACAGGGAGTAGGGTATCAACCCAAAAAAGTGCAAGATGTTCTGCATCAAGGGGATGTGATTTTGGTTGAGAAGCTTTCAGAAAAGGAGGCCTCGGCTAAAAAACTTGCAAAAGACAGTTACTATTTGCGCCAAGTTCCCAATGTTGAAGGCGGCTTGATAGCTATTGATCCTCACACAGGAAAGATTTTGGCCATGGTCGGTGGCTACTCATTCAAAAAATCACAGTTTAACCGCGCCACCCAGGCCCTGCGCCAAACCGGCTCAGCCTTCAAACCGATTGTTTATTTAACGGCTCTTGATAATGGTTATTCGCCGACAGATTTGATTTTGGATGCGCCGTTTGTCCTAGACCAAGGTCCTGGTTTGCCGAAATGGAAGCCGGTTAACTATTCCAAAAAGTTTTATGGGCTGATGACTTTGCGCCAAGGTATCGAGAAATCAAGAAACCTAATGACAGTTCGTCTGGCACAAGACGTTGGTATGGATAAGGTTGCGGAATACGCCAAAAAGATGGGGGTTAATGACCACTTGCCGCATTTGCTGTCCATGTCCTTGGGAGCAGGAGAAACCAGAGTAATAAATATGGCCACCGCCTATGGCATTATGGTCAATGGCGGCAAAAAGGCAGAGCCATACCTGATTGAACGTATTCAAGACCGCAACGGTAAAACGGTTTATCGCCATGACCGTAGAGCTTGCGAGGGATGCAAGGTTGCCAAATGGGAAAACCAGCCTCTGCCGGAGTTGGAAGATAATCGTGAGCAAATCGTGGACCCTCTGAGTGCGTATCAAATGGTAAGTATTTTGGAAGGTGTTGTCCAATATGGCACCGGCTCTCGCTTGCGCAGTATTGGCAGACATTTAGCCGGCAAAACGGGAACCACCAATGATAACCAAGATTCTTGGTTTGTTGGATTTTCGCCTGATTTGGTCGTTGCCGTATATGTTGGCTTTGATGAGCCCAGAAGCTTAGGACGCTATGAAACCGGAGCGGCGTCTGCCTTGCCGATTTTCTACGAGTTTATGAAAGAGGCTCTGGCCAACCAACCGGATATTCCGTTTCGTATTCCAGCCGGCATCAAACTGGTGCGTGTTAACCATGATACGGGACGCCCGGCAAAACCTGACGATAAATCAGTAATCATTGAAGCCTTAAAACCGGAATTTAGCTTTGATGGTAACAATCAGCGTATCATCGGGAGCCCGGATGAGGAAGGGGAGGGCCAAGTACCGGTATTCAAAAATGATGACAATGATACAGTACAACTAGGGTCAGAATATTAGAAAAGGTATAAAAAAGCACCGCCAGTAATTCGGGCGGTGTTTTTTTATTGTTATCTCTCAAGAATAGCCAAACTTCGTTTATAAAAATCTCCCATATCAAACATTTGGTATCCAAGGTGGGAGAGGTCCCATGCCAAGACAGAAGCTGTGGCACCGGCTTCCATATAAACCCTCCAAGAGGTATCATATTTTTTTATATCCTCAACAAGTTCATCGTATGAACCAAAAGCGTTTCGGTCTGGAATATATAAAAACTCTTTTTGAGAAACGCCATCAAAAATATTAAGAGGATCCTGGACCAAGGGAGATTTTTTGTTGCACACGATTAAGATTTTTTGCCCATTCCACAAAGATTTCAAGCGATTAATACCCTCTTGAAGTAAAACGCCATCCTTTTGAGTTGTACGAATAACAAAATAAGCATCACCGTATTTTTGTTTTTTAAAAGTGACACGAGCCAGCACATCTTCTAATCGGCGGGTGCCATGGTGAAGAAACCATTTATAAGTGGGGTGGTTTGGGGGAAGTTTATAGTTGTTGAGGCAAATCAGGCAATGTTCATCGGAGCCGTTCTCGCAAATTTCTTTCAAACGCAAAGCAAGCTTTTGGTCAGCGTCATTAAAGGAGTTTCTTGTGCCGACGATGATATTAAACTCACCATCACCAATTCTTGAAAAAGAGCGTGTCTTAAGAGCAATTTCCAAAGTTTCTTCAGAAGTTAAAACATCTGGATAGTATTGAAGAATTTGCCGATATTTTTCCATGTCTTGAGGAGAAAAGCTGATAACATCCCACTTTCTAGGCATGGAGGCCTTGAGCTTTTTCCTAAGATTTTTAGATGGAACAAGATTGCAAAGGATCTTTTCGATTCTCCAGGCAACATATTTTGGAGTGATTTTATATTTGATAGCCATTACGTCGTCCCAGTACAGTTAATTACGAAACACAGGCTAAGTTCTTTATTGTAAAGAGTCAAGAAGCGTTTAATATCTTGTAAATAAAAAAGACTTGCTTTTAAAAAGCCGAACGTTTAAGTTTAAGCTAAGTTTATTTGAAAGAAATAATAATGCGATCAGAAATCTATGAATTAAGCGAAAATATCAAGCGGTCCTTACAGCTGCTGAGGAGGTCGCTTTGACTATGATAATGCCCTTTTAAGACAAGAAGAGCTAGCCTCCCTGACATCAGATGGCAATTTGTGGAATGATCCAGCAGCCGCCAAAAAATTAATGAGCGAAAAAAACAACCTCGATTTTAATCTGGGTAACTTTGAGCGCATGCAAAAATCCCTAGGTGATTTGTTGGAGCTCTCAGAGTTGGCAGAGGCAGAAGGCGATGAAAGCGTCATCACGGATGTGATAAATCAGCTAACAAGTTTGCAGGCAGAAGTAAAACACGGCGAGTTGGAGGCTCTGCTCTCGGGTGAAGTTGATGCCAATGATGCATATCTGGAAATCCACGCCGGCAGTGGCGGTACAGAAGCTCAGGATTGGGCAGAGATGTTGCTTAGAATGTATTGCCGCTGGGCAGAGGGACATAGATATAAGGTTGAATATATAGAAGAAACCGAAGGCGAGGTCGCCGGTATCAAATCGGTCACCATAAAGATTTGCGGGCATAATGCCTATGGTTGGCTCAAATCAGAAAGCGGCGTGCACCGCCTGGTGCGAATTTCTCCTTTTGATAGCAACGCACGTCGCCACACGAGCTTTGCCTCGGTCGGGGTCTATCCGGTCATAGACGATGAGATAGAAATAAACATCAATGAGGCAGATTGCCGAGTAGATACTTACAGAGCCTCTGGTGCTGGCGGACAGCATATTAACAAAACCGATTCTGCTGTGCGCATCACGCATATCCCGACCGGAATTGTGGTCCAGTGCCAAAACCAGCGTTCTCAATTTCAGAACAGAGAGGCCGCTTGGAATATGCTCAAAGCCAGACTATATGAATTAGAGCTAAAGAAGCGAGAAGCTGCCGCTGAAGAGCAAAGAGATTCGCTAAGTGATATTGGTTGGGGACACCAGATTCGCTCATATGTCCTGCAACCCTATAAGATGGTAAAAGATCTGCGCACTGGGATTGAAACTTCTGATTGCAAAGCCGTTTTAGATGGAGATATAGATTTGTTCTTGGCGGCGGCTTTAGCTGATAAGGTGGGGAATGAAACTCATGCTTAAGAAGTGGCTGAAAATAATTTTGGGTCTATTTGTCTTGGGATATGTCGGCTTTTGCGGAGTTGTTTATTTTTGTCCGCAGTTATTCTTTTACGAGCCCTCTAATCAAGCCTCAAGGCTAGAGGTGGCAAAAGCTAACGGCTATGATGCCGCAAGGGTTGAATATCGGGCTCAAGACGGAACAAAACTTTATGGCTGGTATACACCTCCCAAGCCGGGAATAGCCATAATTGTTTTTATGCATGGCAATGCTTATAACATAGAAAAATTTTACCATAAATTAGTTCCCCTGGCAGAGGCCGGCTATGGAACAATGTTGCCCGAATACAGAGGTTTTGGCGATGTCGAAGGAAAAATCACTCAAGCAGGTCTAGACCAAGATGCTGAGGCGGCAGTTGAATATCTACGGCAAAAAGGTTTTGAAAATCAAGATATCGTGCTGTATGGAATGTCCCTGGGGTCTTATACGGCCACCCACGCGGCCTACATTTTTTCAAAAGAAGAGCCGGTTAGAGGTTTGATACTGGAGGTTCCTTTTGACAGTATGTACGAAGATGTCAAAGATATAGTCTCTTTTCCACTGCCGCTAAGCATTATTATGCGGGACAAATACGATAATGTTGAAAAAATAAAAGAGCTAAACGTTCCGCTGTTGATTATGGGCGGCAGTGATGATACCTTAGTGCCGATAAGAAGAGCCAAGGCGTTGTTTGATGCTGCCAACCAGCCCAAGAAGATGATTGTCTACAAAGGCGCCGGACATAATGATTTGTATAATTACAGAAACTACCGAGATATCATAAACTGGCTGAAGAGCAATGAAAAAACTAGATAACAGAACATACCGCCTGCGCAAGGTTTTTGATTATATCGGCGTTATATTCCTGGTAATGCTGCTGATGTTTATCTGGCAGCTTTACAGAGGGTCGATTACTGTTCCGTTTTTAAAACCCTACATTATTAAAGCCTTAAATCACGACGATACAGCGTATCAGGTCACATTAGATTCGGTTAATTTGGAGCTGGTTCGTTCTATAAAACCTCTGCGGATTATCGCCAACAATGTTGTTTATCGTAAAGCAGATGGAACCATTATCGTAAATGCCCCCAAGACTTCGGTTTCATTTAGTATAAAGGCTCTGTTACATGGGATTGTGGCGCCAAGCTCGGTAGATGTCTATAAGCCGAAGGTTTATATTTTTACCACCTACGGCGTGGACAAGAAGAAAACCCAAAGCGTAAATGAGAAGAAACTTGAGTATTATTTTGAAGGCTTTGAAGATTTCTTGGAACGTTTTAATTCAGAAGATCAGTCATACCCGGAGAGCTATATTAATGACATAAACATCAGCGGGGCAGAAGTAGAACTCCATGAGGTTGATCTTGGCAAAAAATGGGTGCTGTCAGACGTAAATTACCGTTTTGAGAGGGGCTTCACCCAATTAGAAACGGAAGTTAATGCGTTACTAAAGTTTAATGATACGCCGTCATCTCTGGGATTGGAAGGAATATATCGTCCGGGGTTAAACAAATTAGCATTAAGATTTTATTTTTCTGATGTGGTTCCGGCCAATTTGTTGGAATTAGCCAGCTCAGAAGCTAAAATATTGCCCTATAAGGTAGAGATGCCTCTAAACGGGGAGATAGATGCCCTGATAAAGGTTGATGAGATTATCAAAAATCGCAACAATTTGCTGGCAAGTTTGGACAGCGCCATTGAAAACATCAAATTTTCTTTTGAAGGCGGTCAGGGATATGTGGCTTTTTCTGACAATGAGGAAGAAAATTATAATATTGAGGCCCTGACCTTCAACGGCAACATTACCGGAGGTCTTGACAAATTAAGCATCAAAAATGCAGAGGTCGAATTAGACGGGCAGCAAGCCACGCTTGGGTTGGAGGCAAGCGGAATTAAGGATTTCTTGTTAAAGTCCTCACCGGAAAAATTGAAAATAAGTTTGTTTGCCGGAACGCAAAAATTAGCCACTAACGACTTGTATAGATATTGGCCGCAATATATTGCCACCAAGGCATGGAAATGGTGCAAAGAGAGCTTATTTGACGGCGCAATAAAAGATGCCAATTTCAGATTTGATTTTGGGTATGATGCAAAACAAAAGAAAATTGTTTTTAAAGACCTGCAGGGAACCGCCTATGCCTCGGGCGTATCGCTGGATTATTTGACCGGCATGCCGAGAGTGACGGATATTTATGGTGAGGTCGAGTTCTCAGCGGATAAATTAAAAATGAATTTTGACAAAGGTGTATCGGCAGACGTCATATTAAACAGTGGCTATGTTGAACTATATGATTTGAATAAGAATGATAATTTTGCCATCATAAAGCTAAACGGGGTTGGTTCAATTCCGGCTATTTTGAAATTGATAGATAATCCTCCGTTGCAATATACCTCAGAAATGGGAATAAATCCTGATAATATTAAAGGCAGCGCAGAAACCGACCTGGGACTTGAGTTTGAATTAAAACAAAACCTGCACCCCGACGAGGTAAAAGTAGATGTCAAGGCCGCCCTGAGCGATGTTTCCATCAAGGGGCTGATGGAGAACAAAACAATAGATGCCAAAACCCTTGCTCTCAAGGTAGACAATCAAGGCCTGTTGATTGATGGTGTTGCAAATTTTGACGGAATTCCGGTTACCCTAAAATGGAATGAAAATTTCAGCCGCAAGGACTACCAAAGCCGCTATCAGATAAGTTTTAACTTTGATGATAATTTGAAACAAAAATTGGGACTGCAATTTAAGGCGCTGGAAGCTCCCTTTGTCCAAGGCTCTATTCCTGCGCAGGCAACCATCACATCTTATCCGAATGGAACGATGATCATAGATGCAAATGGGGATTTGCAAGGCGCAGATATTGATTATTCATTTTTAGGTTTCAAGAAAAAACAAGGAACGGAAGGCGTTGTCAGTGCCCGATTGAATTTTGAGAAAAATAAGCTCAAGGATATCCCGCTGGTGTCTTTATCGAAACCTGATTTTGATATTAAGGGGAAAATTGCATTAGATTCCAAAGGCCAGGTACAAACGATAGATATTTCTGAAATTAAAGGCTCCAAGACATTGGCTCGTGCAAAGATTGATATGAGTTACAATCCCAAAGAAAAAATAAAGATAAATGTTTCCGGTAGCAGTTATAACCTTTCAGACTTTTTTGAAAAAGACGAGGAGGAAAGAAAAGAGGCCAAAGAACGCCGTCGACAACAAAAGCTAAAAGACATCATAGCCCCCGAGCCTGAAGAAGAAAATGAGTGGGAAAATGTCGCGGATATGGACATCAACATTGCGGTCAATAGCTTATGGACCAACGAGAACATCGCCATCCGTAATTTTGCCGGCTCGGCTAAAATTCTCAACGGCACCGGGATAGAGGAGATGCACCTGATTGGCAATTTCGCCTCAAGCCGCAAAAAAGATCGTCCGACAAATCTGAAGTTGGATTATGTTCCCAGGCCGCATAAAGAATATTTGTTGACCATAGAGAGCGATGATGCCGGCTCAACTTTGAAGTTCTTGCGTCTTTATGATGATATGAAAGGCGGCAGCCTAAGCATCAGTGCTAAGAGAGATGCTGATAAGAATTTTGTCGGCCACGCCAAGATAAGGAATTTTAATATTTATAATACCCCTGTTTTTGCCAAATTACTGACAGTGGCCTCCTTAAGCGGTATGGTCAATTTGTTAACCGGAGAAGGTATAGCCTTTTCTCATTTTGACGCCCCGTTCCAGTACAAAAAATCGGTTTTGAAGATAAATGATGGCAAAGCATTTGGTGATGTTGTAGGAATTACGGCCAGCGGAACATATTCAATGCGCTATCAAGAATTTGATATTAAAGGTTTGATTGCACCGGCATACGGGTTAAACACCTTCATTGGCAGTATTCCGTTGGTTGGTAGCTTGTTGAGTGGGCGCGACGGAACGGTTTTTGCCGCCAATTATAGTATTACCGGAGATATAGATGCCCCCCAAATCAACATCAATCCGCTTTCAGCCTTAAGCCCCAATTCTCTAAAAGAGCTGATGTCGTCGATGTTTGGAGCCACAGATGAATAAAAAAGTGAAAATAAAGATTGGGCTGGATTATCACGGTGTGATAAATATGCATCCTGAATACTTCAGTGCCTTTGCTCAAGAAGCTCTGGCACGGGGCGCTGAAATTCATATTATCACGGGCGGCAGTGAGCAAGAGGTTGCAAGTAACTTAAAAAACTGGAATATTCCATACAGCAAAATATTTTCGATTCCAGACTACTATAAGGCCAAGGGAAAAGTGATCTATTTTTCAGACGGAGCATACAAGATACCCGATGATTTGTGGGACAAGGCCAAGGCCGAATACTGCAATCTTGAGGGGATAAATATGCACATAGACGACAGCCAAGAATATATAAAATGGTTTACTACGCCTTATTGCCGCTATGATGGTAAAAATCCGCAATGCATAACAGAAGACGGACACATCATTGATTTTAGCGCGCCACCATCTGAGGTTTTGGATTGTATTGAGAGATTTATTGCCGCAAACTAATATTTTGACTTCAACTTTACGATTTATTTAGATATTTCCTATAGAAAAAACAAAAACCGATATAACAAAAGGTTAAAAGATGATTCGTGAAGAAATAGTTCATATTAACGGAGCGCCAAAGAAGCTGATAGTTTTTTTGCACGGCTATTTGGACAGCTCTGATGCTATTGATCAGAAGCTGCATATGTTGAGCGATTCTCTGCCTTCTGTGGCAGTGCACATCCCGCAGGCTCCCTTTGCCTGCGAGGTTGAACCTCATATGCGCCAATGGTATTCCATGTACCGCTTTGACCCTGGTTATGAGCGGAAAAATGCACCATCAATGAAAGAATTTGTCGGCTACTATAACCGTATGTCCTTAGGGTTGGAAGAGGCCTGTGGGTATCTTCAACCTTATCTGGAGCAAACTCTGTCGGAATATGGACTGGATTATAAGGATCTATTTTTGTGCGGTTTCTCGCAAGGAGCAATGACGGCAATTTACACGGCGTTAATGTGCCCAGAGGAGATAGGCGGGCTGATAAGTTTCAGTGGCATTATGGCTGGGCACGAGCATTTGCTCAAGCATGCAAGGTCGCACCCGAGAACAATGTTGCTGCACGGAACTGAAGATACCTGCTTGCGTCTGCAGTCTATGGAGTTCACCGCCAGGCAACTGGAAAAGCTTGGTTGCCAGGTTGAGTGCAAAAAGCTGGCAGGCATTGGCCATAGTGTAAGCACGGAGGCCATTGAAAGCGCCATAGATTTTATCAAAAAAATCATAAAAGAAGATGATAAATCGGAAAAATTACAAAAAATCAGCTGAGTTTAGATAAAAGGCTGAGCGCTGATAAGGCCGCCTTTTTCAATCAGATAGTTTTTGTCTCTGCCAATACCGAGTTCAGATTCTTTTCCCAAATTTCGCTCAAAAATTTCACTGAAGTTTCCCCGCGCCTTGAGGGAGTGAGCAACCCATTTAGGATTAAGTCCGAATGATTTCCACAAGTCTTCTTCTTCTCCTAAGAGGTTGCGTAAAGAGGCGTCCCTCACGCCGATGAAAGCATCGGTATTTTTAGAGGTAATCCCCTGTTGTTCAGCAAGTTTCGGGGCATTGATGATCCATTTGCCGATGATCCGCAAAGTCGGGTTGGTCTTGGCGCTGTAGGCATAAATCGGACGGTAAGCAATTGTTTCTGGCAAAACCATAACAGTTGTATCTTTAGCAACTAGGCTGTTTTTTATTCCGCGCAGATAAACCTCACTGCCGCAGATAAGCTCGCAACGATTAAGGAGGAAGGCCTGTTTTGTGGCATTCATTGTTGGAAAGGGCAGAAGCTTGAGCTCCAGTGCATATCGATGATTATATTCGTTAAGGTTGGCGATGTCGGTGGAATTATCCAGAACGCAAACTTTGGCGCCCTTAAAATCCTCCATAGAAGTAGCCTTTGTTTTTTGTCTGGAGGCAAAGACTTGTTTATCATAATACAAGACATCCATGGCGGCAATAGGGGCGGCAATTTCCTGTTTTGCAGAGAGTGTAGAGTTTCCGAGCATAAAATCGATTTGGTTGCTGTCAAGAGCATAAGCCGCTTGATTTTCAGGAACATTTTTGAGGCGAAAATATTCATCATTTCCGAAAATGGCCTGAGCAAAATTACGGCAAATATCGGCATCGATTCCTTTCCAAAACCCGTCTTCATCTTTATAGGCAAGTGTTTTAGAAGACAAATCTGTACCGCAAACGACATAACCTCTGCTTTTAATAAAGCGCAAGCCGGCATCATCGGCTCGCGCCGGAGTAATAAACAAACAAAGAAGAAAGCTCAAAAAGATGGCATGAAGTTTCATTTTATTAACCAATTTATGTTAAACTTACAATTCAAGAGAAACTATAAGGCAAAATTTTATGAAAAGTAACCTTTTTTTGTTTTTTTTCAGCGATTTGGTAACAATTTTATTTTTGGGTCAAGCCCAAGCGGCAGCACTAACACCCATGCAGGCTCAAAATTGGGCGGAAGAAAACGGTCGCCTGCTGTTGGATACGTTTAGAGAAAAAGATGCAAAAAAACGCTACCAAGATTTGGATAAGTTGCTGTTGGAGTATGTAGATTTGGAATATATCGGTCAATTCGTGGTCGGCAAATATTGGCGGACCATGAGTGCTGAGCAGCAAGCGGAATATCGGCAAATATTTAAGCGCTATGCTTTGGCTTTGTATAAAACTTTTCCTTTAGATTTTGTGGATGGTTTGAGCTATGAGGTAGGCCAGGCTTATGAAGATGGCAAATTTGTGGTTGTTTTGGCCACCGTGCACGTGGCATTGGGCGGAGACAGGCCACAAGATATTTTGCTCCAGTTTAGACTGCATAATACCCAAAGTGGTACCAAACTTGTTGATATCAAATTGGCTGAAAGTAGTTTGATTCTTTCATATCGTAGCAAATTTTATGAGATGATAGCTGCAGATGACGGAGAAATGAGCTGGTTTTTGGAAGATTTGGAAGCAATGGCGATATCGGCGGAAAAAAATAATCAATTATACCTCGGTAGAGAATAAAATATCCTTGAAATTATGGAGCAAAGCTTATAGTATCTGGGATTAGTCTATAATAAAATACAGGTAAAATTCAAATGAGTAACATAAAAGTCAGATTTGCGCCGAGCCCGACCGGCTATATGCATATCGGCAACACACGCACCGCAGTGTTCAACTGGCTTCTTGCCCGCAAGTTGGGCGGAAAGTT
>CALXVX010000050.1 GCA_944392215.1 uncultured Alphaproteobacteria bacterium
AATATCTTTTTTATCATCTATTTCTCTGTATAACTTAATTTTTACTTAACTCTTGTTCGCTATATATCTATACTATAGCAGATAACAAGTAAAGGAATGGTTATGAAAAAGTATTTATGTTTTTTGATGCTCTTTTGCTCAATTATTCTTTGTTCCTGCGGGAAAATGGCCGCTCCGGAACCAGTGCCCGACAGTGGATATCCTCATACGTATCCTAAAGAATAAGAAGGAGCATAAACCATGGTTGCGAATGATATTGAAAATGAACTCATTCCTTATGTGGAATTTGCTGACAATGCTAACGAACGCACTCCTTGTGTGTTGGTTCTGGACTGCTCAGGTTCTATGCGCGGAGAGCCTATAAAACAGCTCAATGCCGGACTCAAAGCTCTGGAAAAAGAACTCAAAGACGACATCGATGCCAGTTCTCGTGTGCAACTCTTGATTATTAAAGCCTTTGGCAAAGACGAGGCCGTTATATCTTCTGATTGGATTGACGCAATGAATTTTGAGGCTCCCACCATGGAAGCAGGAGGGCTTACTCCACTTGGAAAAGCCATGGAGCTGGCCTTGCAGAAAATTGAGGAGCAAAAATGCCTCTATGATAGCTGTGGCATTACCTCCAAGCGTCCTTGGATATTTCTTATCAGCGACGGAGAGCCAACAGATTATGACTGGGAAATTGTTGCTAAAAAGTGCCGTATAGCCCAGGAAAACAAAAAAGTTGTTATTCATGCCGTGGGAACACAAGGCGCTAACCTTGAAAAGTTGGCCAAATTTTCTACCATTGCGCCCAAACGTCTGACTGGATTGAAATTTACAGAATTTTTCTTGTGGCTCAGCCGCAGTGTTTCCTGCATCTCAAGAGCCGCTCCCAACACACCTGATTTGCTTGAAGATACCGGGGAATGGGATGAAAACTAAAAAACGCCCTAAAATTGTGGCTGCCAGTGTTACCGGCGCTTTGCACCATCATCGGAACCTGCCTTGCCAGGACTGTTTTAAGCACGTTGTGGGCAAAAATCTGGTGGCTGTTGTTTCCGATGGTGCCGGCTCTGCAAAACTTGGGAAAATCGGAGCAAAAATTATATGCTCCACTATTTGTGACCTGTTAAAAAATGCCGATTTTGCACGAGCGCCGGAGAAAATTAAGTCTGCCATTAAATTGGCCAGAGAAAAATTGATGCTCCATCGCTTAAACCAGTCAAAATCCGAGGAAGGAATCGCCGATTTTGCTGCAACTTTGGTTGGGGTTATGTGCCACGGCAATAAGGGCGTGTTTTTTCATATAGGGGATGGTGCCGCTATTGCCGTGCGCAGTAATTATAGTGACTTTGTTGCCTCCAGACCCGAAAACGGCAACTTTACCTGCGAAACTTTCTTTTATACTCAACAGGCATGGCTTGAAAATTTGCGGCTGACTTTTTTTGAAAATGCCTCAAGGCTGTTATTGATGAGCGATGGGGTGGCCAGTTTTTCCTTCACACCTGATTTTAAGGAAATTGAACAGGGTTTTGTTGCTCCTATAGACCGTTTCTTGGCAGAGGCTCAAAGCAAGACAAAGGCCGTCAAGGCTCTGGCCAACACTCTCAATACTCCTAGGGCTCAACGGATAAACCCAGATGACAAGACTTTGGTGTGGATAAAGGTGGACTAAGATGACAGAATCTATGATTTTTAATGCTGTATATGCCGACCACTCCTTTGGAAAAATATCTTTGGGCGAGATGATTAATCGTGGCGGAGCCTCCGGTAAAATCTACAAAGTTCAGGACCGCCCGGAGTTGGTTGCAAAAATCTTTCATAATACAAATAAAAGTAAGACAAACCGCCAAAAGCTTGAGGCGATGCTCCTAAACAAGCCCCATTTTCCACCTGTGGAAGCCGATGGTGTTTCTTATCCACAAATTGCTTGGCCGGAGGCGTTGCTCGAAGATGAGCAAGGTTTTTGTGTCGGCTATTTGATGCCGCTTATTAATATGGACGAGGCTGTTTCCTTAGACCACCTGATGCAAAAGGCAACTAGGAAAAAACTTGGTCTTTCCGAAAAATATGCTTACCGCATTTTTGCTGCCTATAATGTTGCCGCCATGGTAACATCTCTTCATAAATGCGGACATTATATCGTGGATCTTAAACCATCCAATGTCTCTGTTTATAAGACCAATATGCTGGTAGCAATGGTTGACTGCGACGGTTTTTCCATCAAAGGAGAAAAAGGTCGCTATCCGGCAGAGTTTGTCAGCGAAGAATATATCTACCCTGAGGGAATGAATCTTTCTTGCCAGGAAATGGGGGAGGAACAAGATAAATTTGCCCTGGCTGTCATCATCTTTAAACTGCTCAACAATGGTATTCATCCGTTTTCCGGCTCGCCGCGTAAAAGTGATGCCGAAATGCTCACTATCCAAAATCGTATTGAGCAATATCACTATGCTTATGGCTTGTGGCCCGATAAATATCAGGCTCCACACCCTTACAGCCTCCATGAATATTTTGATAAAGACACTTTGGAGATGTTTGAGCGCGCCTTTACCAAGGGAGGGAATCGTCCAAGCGCTTATGAATGGCAAGAGCATTTGTGGAAATTGATGCACCACTTGCGCCAATGCAAAAATAATCCCAATCATGTTTATTTTACATCAAAAGGCTGTGGCCTGTGCATTATGGAAGATAAGTTCTACCATGACATGCACGATCTCAAAAAACAAAAACAAACACCTGAGAAAATCCGTGGTATCAATGTTGATGATCTCTCTCAAGAAAAAATCAGCCAAGAAAAAGCTCTTAAACTTGCCTTTGATACCAAAATGCAAAAAATTTCTTTTGCAGTTATTGGTGTTTATTTATTGTTTTTTGGCCTTCTTTACAAACTGTTATTGCTCACAAAAAGCTTTTGGCTGGATATCGGAGTTGGTATGCAAGCCATCTTGGCAACTTTTCTAATGCTTGGGATTCACAGGCTTATACACAAATATCAGGACATGTTTCCGCCTTTTAAGAACAAAGGCGTAACCGATATGTTGCAGGTATATGCTCTGATTTGCATTATCATTGCTCTGGTCTCGGTTAATGAACTTCCGAAAAATCTGCTTGAATTAGCTCCTTAATCTTGTTATATATTAGCGAGTGTATACTTATAATAGAGGATAAAACATTGAAAGCGCTAAATCCGATTATCATTTCCGGGAAGGAAGTATTGCCCCTGATTGAAGGCGGCAAGGGTATTAACGGTAGTGATGGCCGTTCTTCAGGTGCCTGGGCCCATGAAAATTGTGTCGGAACTTTTTCCGGTGTTAGTCCGGATTATTATGACGAAAAGGGAAATGTTATTTTTGAACGATATCTCAAAAAAGACAGACCTTCTCGCCATCAAGAGATGGTTGAGCAATCCATTAAGGGATGTTTGGCCCAAGCTCAAATTGCACATGAAGTTTCTGGTGGAAAGGGGCGTATTCACATCAATATGCTTTGGGAGCTGGCCGGTTCCCAACAAATCTTGAACGGTGTGTTGGAAAAAGCCAAAGGCCTTATTCACGGTGTGACTTGCGGTGCCGGATTGCCTTATAACCTGGGTGAATTGGCTTCGAAATTTGGGGTGTATTACTACCCGATTATTTCTTCTGCCAGAGCTTTTCATGTTTTGTGGAAACGCGCTTATAATAAATTTGTTGAATATTTGGGCGGCGTTGTTTATGAGGACCCGTGGTTGGCCGGTGGACATAATGGATTGTCAAATGCCGAGGATCCTAACCAACCGCAAACGCCTTATATGCGTATTGTGGAACTCCGCAAGCTCATGAATAGTTTGGGCTTGGAAGAAAAACCCATTATTTTGGCCGGGGGCATTTGGTCCTTGGACGATTGGCAGGATTATATTGATAATCCAGACATAGGCAAAATTGCTTTCCAATTTGGCACCAGACCCATGATTACCAAAGAAAGCCCTATTAGCGATGCCTGGAAAAAATTGATGTTACAGGTCAAGAAAGGTGATGTTATTTTGCAGAAATTCAGCCCTACAGGATTCTTTTCTTCTGCAATTAAAAACACTTTCCTTTCTCGCTTGATTGAGCGTAAACAAGGCGAGGTTCCTTTCTCTCATGAGGCTACGGAAGAGTTTTCTCAGCCCCTTAATATGAGCGAAACAAAGGTAATCTTCATCCGCCCGCAGGACAGTGAGAAGGCCATGAACCAAATTAAGGCCGGCTTTACGGAAATCAAAGAAACTCCCGATAGTACCGTTGTCTTTTTGACTCCTGATGAGTGGGTGCAAATGAAAGAAGACCGCAAAAACTGCGTTGGATGTTTGTCTCAATGCCAGTTTTCCTCGTGGTCTCAGGCACGGGGTTCTACCGGAAGGTTGCCGGACCCACGTTCTTATTGTATCCATAAAACCTTGTATGATGTCAGCCATAACGGCAGCATTGTCGATAATCTGTTGTTTGCCGGGCATCAGGTTTACCGTTTTGCAACAGACCCTCTGTATCGAAACGGGATTCCGTCTGTTAAGGAGCTTATTGAAAGGATTAAATCCGGAAAATAAATTTTCTTGCTTAAATAAAAAACCCGCCAAATGGCGGGCTTTTTATTATAATTTTTCAAATTCTTGCTTGAGAGTTCTCTCAAACATACCGCGAATGGTTGATTTGATATCGGCTCCTTCATAAACCACGCGATATAGCGCTTGGCATATCGGCATATCTATACCTTCCTTATCAGCAATGTTCTTGACCGCTTTTAGGGTCGGCACTCCTTCGGCCAGTTTGCCAAAGTCTTCTCCTTTGGCAAACTTCTCGCCAAAGGTTCTGT
>CALXVX010000051.1 GCA_944392215.1 uncultured Alphaproteobacteria bacterium
AGTCTGAGTTAGATGGGTAAATCACTAAAAATACTGAGCCGAATCCAAAAGTTTAACATAGATGAGCAACGTAAAAAACTCTCCGAGAAAATGGATGAGGAAGCTCAAGTCATAGAGAATATCAAACAACTAGATGCCAAGTATGAGGAGGAAAAGCGGTTTGCCGCGCAGAATCCAGGTGTTGGCGATTTTGGCTTGTTTACCAAGAGATATTTGAAGATAAGGCGCGGAGAGGAGGAACACTTGCGCCGCGTGAAGACAGAGATAGAGTTGATTCGCGACAAGATATCGGAGATGTTTAAGGAACAAAAGACCTTTGAGATAGTAGACGAGCACCGCGAGGCGGTCGAACGCTACGAAAATGAACAAAAAGAACAAAAGATGCTTGATGAAATCGGAACCAATGCCTATATCAAACAACATGGAGATAACACTTAAAAGGAGGAAAAACTAATGTTTGAAATGTTACTATTGCCATATCCGGCAGATGCCCTTGCCCCGTATATGACGGAGCAAACTTTTGAGTATCACTACGGCAAGCACTATAAGAACTATGTAGATACCCTGAACAAGTTGGTCGCCGGGACAGAATATGAGAATATGAGCTTGGAAGAGATTATTCAAGCCACCTACGGCAAAGCAGATAAGCAGGCGATATTCAACAATGCCGGCCAGGCTTTGAACCACCAGATGTTTTGGATGTCGATGAGGCCGAACGGCGGTGGCGCTCCCAAGGGCAAGTTGCTGGAAATGATTGTTGAGCAATACGGAAGCTATGACAACTTCAAGCAAGAGTTAAAGAACGCGGCCGTGACACAATTTGGCAGCGGCTGGGCTTGGGTTGTCATAGAAGACGGCAAAGTCAAGATACTCAAGACCTCCAATGCCGATACGCCGGTGGCCAAGGGCTTGAAACCGCTGATAGCCATAGATGTATGGGAGCATGCTTACTACTTGGATTATCAGAATCGCCGAGCCGACTTTGTCGAAGCCTTTTTAGACAAACTTGTAAATTGGCCAGAGGTTAAGTAAGGAGAAGATATCAGCAAAAGCCGCTTTGAGAAAAGCGGCTTTTTTGTTGGTTAAGTGTTCCTTAAACATTTATCGGTAAAATAACATAAAATCAGAAAGCAGAGATTGCTTTTGTGTTGACAAATTTTGTCCAAAGTGCTATTGTAAAAATAACAAAAGATAATAAACGGAGCTTTAACGATGGCAGAAAAACTATATGGTTGCGGCGCAAACCAAGGCAAAGAAAAAAGCAAAGTATTTGAAAAGCTGAAAAATACGGAAGCATACAAGGCAGTGCAAGCACTTGGAAAGGCCGCTTTATCTGCAGGAGCAGCAGCGGTATCTTTAGCATTGATAGACCGTACAGGAGCAGATGGTTCAGTATTTTTGATGACAGTGCCAGTAATGGGATATGCTGCCTATTGTACAGCTAAAAGTGTTTACCACGCGGCAAATACAAAATTGGCACGTGGATTTGTTCATGCAGCAGCCAAAGTCTCTAATCCTGCTATTAAAAAATTTATCAAACCTGCCGCTAGAAACATACATAAAGGCATTGGTGAACTTGCTCTTAAAATGATGGATGGAAAAGATAAAAATAGTTTTTCTGCCAAGACAGGAGCCCTTTTGGGAAAAATGTATTTGGCTTTGGGAAAGGGGCGCTAATGTCAGGATACACAACGGAAAATGACTTTGTAATTGCTGAAGGCGCCGAAGGAGAGCTGTATATTTATATCTCCGCCAAGGCTGCCACGCCATCAAATCCTCAGATTGTTTATGACGGCTGTGATCACGCAATTTTCATGCGCAGACCGGAAGAGCGAATTATCTTGGACTACATTAATCCGCAGGTCAGAGATAAATTACGCAAAGCGCCGGCAGTCGTGGTGGTTGAAACCATTTTGGAAAATATCAAGGACTGCTACATAGCCAACATGAAAATGGTAGACAAGATACCGGTAGACTGGGGCAAGATAGGGCTAAAGAGCTGGGAAGAAGTCGCCCTCAAAAAATAAGTTATAAAAGACAATCACTTGAGACCTTAACCATAATAGATATGGTTAAGATTTTTTTTGCTATAAAAATAAGCGCCTAACGACAAATCCGGCGGCATAAATGCTGCAAATTCCCAAAATGACGGAAGAAGATACATAAACCAGCATATGCAAAAAGGCAAATTTGTTGATGAGCCCCACCGCGTCCAATCCAAAGGTTGAAAACGTGGTAAAAGCACCCAAAAATCCTGTAATCAAAAAGATTCTTGCCTCTTGGGGCAAGTGCGCCTTGAGAGCAAAAAATTCGCTTAATCCACCGATTAAGAAACAACCAAAAATATTGACGACAAAAGTAGAAAAGGGAAAAGAGGTGCTTTTGTCGGCCAAAACAGAAACACAAAAATATCTGGCAACAGCTCCAAGCATTCCGCCAAAAGCAACAAACAAATAATTCATAACCCAAAAACTCCTTTTATTTAAAAACAAAAAACTTCTCCCATTATCAAGAAAAATGGCAGAAGTCATCAGCCCTAGGGGCGGTTTGGTCCAATCAGAACCGGGGAGAACATCATTCCCTTTCATGAGGATATAACCAGCAAATACAAATAAAATCAAGCAAAAAAAATTTATCTTTCTGAGTGAGAGCAAGGTAACGAAGCGAAACAACCGCTTTTAGTTGGAATTGAATAGTCTCGCTTGATCATCAACAAAAAAAAGCGCTCTTAACAGAGCGCATTTTTGATTGATGATGCTTAACTCATAATTTACGAGCTAAAAAGATACCAATCATCATATGACTATATAAGAAACAGGATTTATAACTATTTCCCCATACCACCTTGCTTGGTCGCGCGAGAAAACGGAGTTGCGCTTTGTGAGTAATTTTGACGAGATGTCACATTATTGTCTTTATCTCTACATATTATGGATAATATATTGTTATCTTTATCACAATGCGTTTCTACACAACTTCCATCTGTATATCCATCTATTGAATAACGTTCTGTAGCAACAAAACCACCCTTTTTATCATAAACAAATGATGTTTCTGTTTTAACTTTTTCTTCATCTCTAATTTTATATAATCCAAATCGAGCCTTTTCTGTAGTCTGTTTAATTATTCTACCTTGCTCATCATATTCAATTTGTGTCGTCCCCACAGGTTTTTTGTCTTTACCTTGGTGCCCAAAATCATTTATTTTTGTTAATCTTCCGTGTTCATCATATTCAAAAGTTTGTCGTCCTTCAATTTTGCCAACAGTTTCTACAAGACGTTTATTTTTATCAAAAACATATTCCCAACAATAATCAAAGGTTCCTCGTTCCCAAAATTTATGTCCTAAGATTGTTTTGAGGCGTCTTCCAACTAATTTCTTTGTAATATGTGTTCCGTTCTCGTTATGCATTATTTGAGCTGATCCAGAAACCATTCTAATAGCACCTTCTATCCTGGCCTCCACAGCCTTCATGTCCTCTATGGTTTCCCTGTTAGAAAGAGTATTTTTATATTTAATATCCACTAATGATTTCTGTTCATTAGTAGAAGTTTCAACGATCATTCCCTTCTCAGGAGCTTTTAGCACTCTAGCTAAAACATCATCATAGGTAGGTACTTTAACAAATTTTTGATTAGCCATTTTATATTCCTCCTCTTAGACTTATTTCTATATTACAAAGTAAAATAATCAAAATATAATTAATAGTATCACACTTTTTGTTTTTTGTCTATATTGTCGTCGGTGTGCCGTTATTGATTAGTAATGTGAATTTAAAAGGGAATTTTTGACAAGCTAAAACATTGAAAAACCAATAAACTAGATTAAAAAACTCGGACAAATTGAAAAAATGACTATTAAAGAAAAAGAAACATCCGAACTAGCTAAAAGCCTTGTAAATAAAAGAAAAAGCAGCGATTTTCATGACTGCCGTTTGAATTGGTGATCCCAGTGCTGAGAAATAAAAAACACCGTTGCTCCGGTGTTTTTTATGAGCCAAGCAATGAGACTAGCGGTTGAGAGCAAGGTAACGAAGCGAAACAACCGCTTATAGTCGGAATTGAGTAGTCTCGCTTGATCATCAACAAAAAAAGCGCTCTCAAAGGAGCGCATTTTTGATTGGTGATCCCAGTGCTGAGAAATAAAAAACACCGTTGCTCCGGTGTTTTTTATGAGCCAAGCAATGAGACTAGCGGTTGAGAGCGAGGTGACGAAGCGAAGCAAGCGCTTATAGTCGGAATTGAGTAGTCTCGCTTGATCAACAAAAAAAGCGCTCTCAAAGGAGCGCATTTTTGATTGGTGATCCCAGCGAGACTCGAACTCGCGTTACCGCCGTGAGAGGGCGATGTCCTAGGCCGCTAGACGATGGGACCTTTGCAAGAAACATCACCTTAATAATCTAAAAAACTTTAATTTGCAAGAAGTTTTTTTGCTAAAAACAAAATAAACTTCAAAACCATTGGCGATCATGACCATACCGGCACTTCCGCCGCCAATAATCACAATTTTCATATTTTCTAACTCATTATAAAACATAGATATTCTTAAAAAGCTAGAATTTAAGCCCTGTATAAAAATAAATTGTGTTTGACAAATTTTATAAAACGAATTATACCAACCCTACATTTTTTACAATTAACACTATTACTTAACTTTAAAACCCAAATTATTATGAAAGTAGCGAAAAAATTTCCGGAGCTCAGGCTCGCAGTTAGCGAAGACAACTACATCTACCGGTATGAAGAGATCAAGAATGCTTCAGGCAATGAGCCAAACGCTTGGTTGTGTCTGCGCAGTCCGACCTTTGAAAATCATCTTGCCGAATTGTACCGGTACAAGGAAGGACGCTCGATAACGATTATCGTTATCCGGAAGGCAACGCCTGGTTCGCCTCGCGCCATCATTTATAACAACTATGGCAAAGAGGCGGAGTATGGGATACTGGCAGGGGAGTTGCTTCTGGTTACCCGTAGAAATCCCAAAGAGGTTCTTGTAAACCGTATCAAGGTAATACCGATACGGGAACCCAAGAAGAGCTTTGATTTTTCCGCTGGTTGCGGCAATTGGATATCTTTAGAGAATGTCGGTTACAAAGCCGGCGTTTTAAGGTTGGCGAAGGAGTACTTTACCTTCGGCAAGGATGCTGAAGGCAACTACTTTGCACGCGAGATACCGAGAGAGGAGGCGGAGGCAAAAATGCAAAATGCCAAGCCGACAGATGAAGAGGCCGGATGGGTTCTCGGCCAACTGGTCGACGAGCTCTAGGGCGAATGCTCATTCAAGAACCGATTGTCTTTAGTGACAATCGGTTCTTTTTTTGCTTGACTCTTAGAGATAAAATAGGTATAAAGCCACCAGATTTTTCAAATTATATAACGAAAAATTGATACACTCCGAGGAGTGCCGCCAGTCAGCGAGGGTTCGCACACTGGCGCGTTAGAGGTTTAAATTAAGAGTTAGGCAATGTTTGAAACACTGACAGATAAGCTAACCGCTGTTTTTAATAAGATCACCTCACGCGGTGTTTTGAGTGAGGAAGATATTAATAACACCATGCGTGAGATTCGCATCGCTTTGTTGGAAGCGGATGTTGCTCTGCCGGTGGTAAAAGAGTTTATTGCCAAAGTAAAAGGGCAGGCCTTAGGCGAAAAAGTTGTTCGTTCCATTCAGCCGGGGCAGATGGTGGTCAAGATTGTCCACGATGAGTTGTTAAAGCTTTTGGGCGAGGGAGACACGTCTCTTAATTTTCAGGCAGTTCCTCCGGTATCAATATTGATGGTAGGTTTGCAGGGTTCAGGCAAGACCACGTCTTCTGCCAAGCTGGCCAAGAGAATAAATGCCAAGACCGGCAAAAAAGTTTTGTTGGCCTCGCTGGATATATATCGTCCGGCGGCGCAAGAGCAGTTGGCGCAGTTGGCTGAGCAAATCAAGGGCCATGCTTTGCCGATTATCAAAGGCGAAAAACCGGCTGCCACCACTCGCCGGGCCATTGACTATGCCAAAAAAGGCGGTTTTGATGTCATCATATTGGATTCGGCCGGGCGTTTGCACATAGACCAACAGCTGATGGACGAGGTGGTAGAGGTCAAGAAAATTGCCAACCCGACAGAGGTTTTGCTGGTGGCAGATGCTATGATTGGGCAAGATGCCTGCAACGTTGCCAAAGAGTTCAAAGAGCAAGTCGGTGTAACCGGTTTGGTTTTAACGAGGATAGACGGCTCCTCTCGTGCGGGAGCGGCCTTATCCATGAAAATGGTTGCCGGGGTTCCCATCAAATTTTTGGGTACCGGTGAGAAATTAGACGAGTTTGAGGAGTTTCATGCAGACCGTCTGGCCGGGCGAATTTTGGGCCAGGGCGATGTTGTCTCGCTGGTGGAAAAAGCCATTGAGAATGTAGATCGCCAAGAGACCGAGAAATTAGCCGCGCAGATGATGAAGGGGCGTTTTGACCTCAACATGATGTTGTCGCAACTGAAACAAGTTCAAAAATTGGGCTCGCTGGGAGGCATTATCGGAATGATTCCCGGTCTGTCCAAATTTAAGAATCAAATTGAAGCTGCCGGAGTTGGTGACAATTTGATTAAGAAGCAAGAGGCGATAATTCTTTCCATGACACCTATGGAGAGAAGAAATCCCGATATTATCAAGGCATCTCGCAAGAAAAGAATTGCGAAAGGCTCCGGAGTAGAGGTTCATGAGGTAAACAAGCTGCTAAAATCATTTGAGCAGATGTCTACTTTGATGAAGAAGACGGGCCCCTTGGGCGGCATGTCCAAGTTGGCCATGTTAAAGAACTCTCCGTTTGGCTCCATGCTGGGCGGAGGCATGGGAAAATTCCCGTTTAAGTAAACTATATAGAAAGGAAAATAAATGTCAGTACGTATCAGACTGTCTCGTGGTGGTTCTAAAAAGCGTCCGTTTTACAAGGTAGTTGCAGCCGATCAGCGCGCTCCTCGTGATGGCCGTTTTATTGAGAGATTGGGTTCTTACAATCCGATGCTTCCCAAAGATCATGCTGAGAGATTTGTAATCAATGAAGAGCGTGTAAAATATTGGCTTTCCAATGGTGCCGAGCCGACCGAGAGATTGCAGAAGATGTTGTCTTCTTTGGGTTTGGTTGCTGCTCCCGCCAAGCGTGAACAGCCCAAGAAATCTGCTCCCAAAGCCAAAGCTTTAGAGCGCATTAAGGAAAAAGAAGAGAAAGCTAAAGCCGCTGCTGAGGCTGCCGCCGCTGCTGCTGCCGAGGCTGCTGCTCCTGCAGAAGAAGCTTCTGCTGAGTAACAAATTTTTAAGTTACCTGCCGTTTTGAGAGGGAATTAAGAATGAGTACACCAGCAAAAATTTGTTTAGGCGCCATAGTCGGGGTTCACGGCATCAGAGGCGAAGTTAAAGTCAAAAGCTTTACCGCCGAAGATAAAGGCCTCACACAATATGGCCCGCTGACGGACCAAACCGGCGGCCGCAAATTTGAGCTGAAGATTGTGGGCCACTCCAAAGATTTGCTGAGGGTAAAGGTCAAAGGCGTTGAAGACCGCACCACGGCCGAGGGATTAATCGGCACCGGGTTGTATATTGAGCGCAATCTTTTGCCTGAGCTGGAGGAGGAAGAGTTCTACCACTCAGACTTGATTGGTCTGATGGCCTTGAGCGAGAGCGGTGAAAAAGTTGGTGTTGTAAATGCAATATACAACTTTGGTGCCGGCGATATCATAGAGCTCAAGACACAAGAAAATCGCTTAGAGATGCTTCCCTTTACCAAGGCCTATGTGCCGACCGTAAACCTCAAAGACGGGTTTATTATTGTAAAGATGATGCAGTATTCTTCTGTGGATGAAGAGGATGCTGAAAGTTAAGGTTCTGACCATATTTCCGGAGCTTTTCCCCGGTTTTTTGGGCCATTCCCTAACCGGCAAGGCCTATGCTGAGGGCAAATGGAGCTTGGAGGCTGTCAACATTAGGGATTTTGCTTTTGATAAGCATGGTTCCGTGGATGATACGCCGATGGGCGGTGGTGCCGGAATGGTTATGCGCCCGGATGTTTTGGGCGCGGCTTTGGAGAAGCACTACACGGGCGGACGCCTGTTGAACATGAGCCCCCGAGGCAAACCCTTAACTCAGCAACTGGTAAGAGAACTGGCACAAGAGCAAGAGCTGACCATTATTTGCAGCCGGTTTGAGGGTATAGACGAGAGAGTGTTGGAGGCCTATGGGGCAGAAGATATCTCAATCGGGGACTATGTCTTGACCGGGGGAGAGCAGGCAGCAGAGATTATGCTAGATGCCGTCATCCGCTTGTTGCCGGGGGTCTTGGGTAATGAGGATTCCGCTAAAGAAGAGAGTTTTGAGAACTACCTTCTGGAATATCCGCAATATACCAAGCCGAGCAATTGGCAAGGAAGAAACGTTCCTGAGGTATTATTGAGCGGGCATCATCAAAAGATAAAAGATTGGCGCTTAGCGCAATCAAAACAGGTAACAGAGGCCAGACGGCCTGATTTGTGGAAAAAATATCTTGATTCTGAAAAGAATTAGGTGTACAAGCAAACCAAATACTTACAAAAGGGTAAAAGTGATGAACATTATTGAAAACATTGAAAAAGAGCAGATGTCAAAGCTGATGGAAGGCAAAAATCTGCCAGACTTCAAACCGGGTGACACCTTGAAGGTTCACACCAAAGTAAAAGAGGGTGACCGTGAGCGTATCCAGGTTTATGAGGGCGTTTGCATTGCTCGCAAAAACGATGGCTTGAATTCTTCATTCACCGTCCGTAAAATTTCATTTGGTGAGGGTGTAGAGCGTGTATTCCCGCTTTATTCTCCGAATGTAGCCAAGATTGAGGTATCTCGTATTGGTAAGATCCGCCGTGCAAAATTGTATTTCTTGCGCGCATTGCGTGGTCGTTCGGCTCGTATTGCAGATGACTTGTCTGCCACAGCCAAAGCCAAAGACGAAACTCAAGCTGAAGAAAGCAAATAATTTAAGGCTTTGTTTAAAGAAAAAACCGCTCAAATATGAGCGGTTTTTTTGTGCGTTAAAGATAGAATAATTTTAATTGTAAATTAAATAAAATGGGTTAATATCACCTTTGCAGACGCGAGTTGCGCCTGCGGAGTGTCACAGCTCCTTGCTAGAAAAAGAACAGCTCCTTTTATGGGGAGCCGGGGGAATAAGGCTATGCTCGAAGAACCCGGACTGTTCTAGCACAGTTGTGAACTCCCCGCCTTTTTTACCAAAAAGGCGGTTTTGTTTTAAGTAACAAAATAAAGGAGTTTCAAGATGAGAAATAAGGAAATAAAAGAGTTAATACGCCAACAAGGTAGCCTTGCCCAGCAGCTCCACCAGATACGCAGTTCCAAGCAGCTGAGCATGGAAAGAGTCTGTGCCGAAACCGGCGTTCCGATGTATATTTTAGATAATTTAGAGCTGGGCCGAGGCGGCATAAATATGGGCGCAGTCTATGCCCTAGCCAAATACTACGGCAAGAAAGTCAAGATTTTGTTGCAGGATTAGGAAAGAAAAAGCCGCTTTTATTAAGCGGCTTTTTTCAAGATTATTTCACCAGTTTGATGAGTTCTTCCAAAGTAACTCTTGATTGCTCACCGGTTGTCATGTTTTTGAGGGTGTAGTTGTTGTTGGCAGCCTCATCCTCACCAATGATGATAAGGTAAGGAATTTTGATTTTGTTGGCGTACTCCATTTTTTTCTTAAATTTGCAATCTCTGAGCATCACATCAGCCGGGATATCGTTTTGTCTGAGCTGGCCGATGAGGTGAATGGCCTTGTCCGCAAATTCGGGGCGTTGAGTGATAACCAAAGCTTTGTTGGGGGTCGGCCCGCCGAATTTCAGCAAATTGTTATCACGCAACTGGTCAAACAAACGTGTGAGGCCGATAGATATGCCCACCCCTGGGAATTTCTTGTCCATAAACACGCTTGAGAGGTTATCATAACGGCCGCCGGAGCATACCGAACCAAATTGCGGATAATCATCAAAAAATGTCTCATAAACCGTGCCCGTGTAGTAATCAAGCCCGCGGGTAATGCTCAAATCAATTTGAATATTGGCCGAATTAATTCCGAGGTTTTGCGCTTGAGCAATAACGGTTTTGAGCTCTTCAAGCCCGTTTTGGAAATTCTCGTTTTTGATGTTTAAATCTTCAAGTTTTGCAATAATTTCTTGGTTTGACCCGTTGATTTTTATGAAATTTAAGAGTTTTTGGTTTTTCTCTTCCGGCAACCCCATATCACCAAGCTCACCCAAAAATGCGGCCTCGGGAATTTTTTTGATTTTATCAACCAGGCGCAAAACATCGACCGTCTTGTCGGCAATTTCCAAACTCTCCAAAAAGCCGGATAAGATTTTGCGGTTGTTGATGTAGATTTTGAAAGCAGGTAGCTCCAGTTTGTTGAAAATGGTATAGATTACTGCCAGAACCTCGGCATCATAGACAATGCTCAATTCATCACGGTCGATGATGTCGATATCGCATTGGTAAAATTCTCTGAACCGACCTTTCTGCGGGCGCTCTCCGCGATAAACTTTGCCGATTTGATAACGCTTGAACGGGAAGGTGAGGTTGTTGTGATAAAGAGCCACATATTTGGCCAAAGGCACGGTCAAATCAAACCGCATGGCCAAATGGTTGTCGCCTTTTTGAAATTCATAAATTTGTTTTTCGGTATCGCCGCCGGATTTTGAGAGCAAAACATCAGCCAGCTCCAAAACCGGTGTATCAATCGGGGCAAAGCCGAAAAGCTCATAAGTATGGGCAATGACGGCTTTCATTTTATTCATCACAATCTGCTCTTCGGGCAGAAGTTCCATAAA
>CALXVX010000052.1 GCA_944392215.1 uncultured Alphaproteobacteria bacterium
CAAAGTTTTAGACTACGGCAAATATAAATATGAGACTCAAAAACGCAAAGCCGAAGCTAAAAAGAATCAAAAAGTTGTAGAGATTAAAGAATTAAAATTGCGCCCAATGATTGACACTCACGATTACTAGGTCACAGTTAAGCAGGCCAAGAAATTCTTGAGCGAAGGCAACAAAGTTAAGTTCACCATGCGCTACAAAGGCCGTGAGTTGAGCGCCAATGATATGGGTAGAACTGTTTTGATGCGCTTGCTTGATGATTTGGATTCGGTCTGCAAACTCGAATCTGAGCCAAAACTTGAAGGCAAGCAAATGATGATGATTGTTGCCCCGGCATAAAAGACTTTACATTAAGGCAAAAGCCGTCTCATTTGAGGCGGCTTTTTGCTTTAGCAACTCTTTTTTCAAAGATATAAACCTCTCCGGATGATGTCCCATAAGAAAAGGCCATCGTCCAACCGTCGGCATAGAGCCCTTCTACCATGGATGCGAAGGCATTTTCATCAACCATAGGATTCTCCGGAGTAGATACCTTTTCCTTTGGTAATCTCGAGGTAAAAGGCGCCCTCCAGATACGTTCTCTCACCTTTTCCTCAAAAACAACTTCCGGCTCATAATCCACTCTTTTGCCATCGCGAACAACATAAGAAAGGATTCCTTCCCTTGCCCCAATGATAACGACTTTTGTTTCCTTGGCAGCCTCTTCGGCCTTAATCTCTGCTTTAGCCCGATTAATATAATACCTATCAGAAATACTAATTTGCGCTTTTGCGCTCACGATGCAAAAAAATACTGCAAAAAAGACAATAATCCGTTTCATATTCTTAAGATTTAATAATACAATTTTGACAAATCCGATTATACACCGCTCACTTCCTCAATGCAAGTAGATTTGAGACCTTCCAAGTAACAAAAAGACCTATGCAAAAGTATAAATTCTTATAGCTTTTAGCAACAAAACACATATATTATTAAGAGAAAATGAGGGGAAATAAGATGAAAGACATCAACGAATTAACCAAAGAAGAAGCCGCCGCCGAGCTGGAATACCTTGCGCGTGAAATGGCCAAATCTGATATTGCCTATTATCAAAATGATGCACCTTATTTGAGTGATGCCGAATATGACCGCCTCAAACAGCACAATCTGGATATTGAAAAGAGATTCCCGGAGCTCATCCGCCCGGACAGCCCCTCAAAACGTGTCGGCGCAGCGGTCAAGAGTGGTTTTTCAAAAGTCACTCACCGATTTCCGATGCTATCACTGGCTGATGTCTTTTCAATAGAAGAGGTTGAAGATTTTATCCTAAGTGTCAAACGATTCTTAAACACCTCTGAAGATATCCCCTTTATGAGTGAGCCGAAAATTGACGGCTTGTCTTTCTCCGCCCGCTATGAAAACGGAATTTTCGTACAAGGAGCCACCCGTGGTGACGGTGTAACCGGCGAAGACATCACTGAAAACCTGAAAACCATTCGCCAACTCCCCTTAAAAATTGAAAATGCGCCGGAAATTTTGGAAGTTCGCGGCGAGGTCTATATGGCCAAAGCCGACTTTTTTGCCCTCAATCAAAAGTGTGAGGCTGAAGGCAAAAAAACTTTTGCCAACCCACGCAATGCCGCAGCCGGATCTTTGCGTCAACTTGACCCCAAAATCACGGCCGAAAGAAAGCTGAGTATTTTTGCCTATACTTGGGGCGAGGTCTCCAAACGCCCTTGGGATTCTCAGGCAAACTTCTTTGATTACCTCAAAGGGTGGGGATTTCCAACCAACCCCAACAACACTCTTTGCCAAGATATCAAAGACATAGAAAAAAGCTTTGCAAAGCTGATGGAGATCAGAGCCTCGCTACCCTATGATATTGACGGCGTGGTCTACAAAGTTAACTCCATAGCCTTGCAAGAGCGCCTGGGCTTTTTAACCCGCACCCCGCGTTGGGCGGTAGCACATAAATTTCCGGCAGAACAAGCGCTGACAACTATCAACAATATAAGAATTCAGGTTGGGCGCACCGGCGCACTGACTCCGGTGGCAGATTTAGAACCCGTCAATGTCGGCGGAGTAATTGTTTCGCACGCCACTTTACACAATGAAGATGAGATAAAACGCAAAGACATTCGCATTGGTGATACGGTTGTGGTGCAACGCGCCGGTGATGTTATTCCCCAAATTGTTGAGGTTATTTTGCCAAAGCGCAAAGAATCAAGCAAAGAATTTGAATTTCCCACCACCTGCCCGATTTGCGGCGCGCATGCCATTCGCGAAGTTGATGAGGCTGTCCGCCGCTGCACCGGAGGCCTAAGCTGCCCGGCCCAAGCCAAAGAAAGGCTGATTCATTTTGTCTCCAAAGACGCTTTTGACATCGCCGGACTTGGAGATAAAATCATTGAAGACTTTTACCAAGAAGGCATCTTAAAAACACCGGCCGATATTTTCACGATAGAAGAGCGCAACCTAGGCAGTGATGATTTATTTTCTAACGGTACCGGCCTACATTTGGAAAGAAAAGAAGGCTGGGGCAAAAAATCGGTTGAAAACTTGTTTAAGGCCATCAACGCCAAGCGTGTAATTTCACTGCCGCGGTTTATTTA
>CALXVX010000053.1 GCA_944392215.1 uncultured Alphaproteobacteria bacterium
GCAGAAGCCAAACATTTGGATAAACTGGCTGATTACCTGATTAAGAAATCCGTATGGATTTTGGGTGGTGACGGCTGGGCCTATGATATTGGCTTTGGCGGTCTTGATCACGCTATTGCTTCTGGCAAAAACATCAACATTTTGGTAATGGATACGGGTGTATACTCCAACACCGGTGGTCAACAGTCCAAGGCAACTCCGATGGGTGCCTCCGCTAAGTTTGCCACAGCTGGAAAATCCTTGCCGAAGAAAGATTTGGCAATGATTGCCATGTCCTATGGTAATGTTTATGTAGCTCAGGTAGCTTTTGGTGCCAACGACGCCCAAGTTATCAAAGCTATGAACGAGGCAGAAGCATATGATGGACCGTCCATCATCATTGCTTACTCTCACTGTATTGCCCAAGGCTTCAACTTGGCTGATGGTTTAACCCACCAAAAAGCTGCTGTTGAATCTGGTTCTTGGCCGTTGTATCGCTACAATCCGGAAAACATCAAAGAAGGAAAAGCACCTTTGATGTTGGATTCAAAAGCTCCGACCAAACCTTTGGCAGAGTATATGGCAAACGAGACCCGCTTCCAGATTGTAAACAAGCAAAATCCGGAGCGTTATGAGACCTTGGTCAACAAAGCTCAGGAGAATGTAAACGAAAAACGTTCTCTGCTTGAGCACATGGCCGAGTTCAAAGTAGCCGAATAATAGTGCTGTTAAAGCACAAAAAAGGCACTCTCAGCAATGAGAGTGTCTTTTTTTATTGACAAAATTATGTCCAGAGTTCTAAACTGATTCTCAAACAAAAAATTATTTAACCTAAAAATATGCCTATTATGAAAAAGATGTTTACAAGACCGGAGGAATGTTTCTCAAGGCAAGAAGCAACTTCCATTTTTCGTTTCAAAGGAATGAACGGCCCCATAGACGTTGGAACAGCAAGACTCCCGGACGGGATTTTCAGCGCTTGGCACTGTTATTCAGACAACAGACACTACGCTTTTTCTATTTTTAAAAAGCAGGCCTCAAAAGACTTTTCCGGGTTTTCATATTTTCTAAACTTTGGTATAGAAGAAATCTTCTTAGAAGAAGGAAATTTCTACTATATAGACTCACAAGGAGAGCTCTTGCGGATAGACATTTTTTCTGATACCAACATTGCCTCAAACGTTTATGAGATTCTCACCGATACCAGAGTTAATGAGATTGGGCTTCGCCTACTCTCACCCAACTTTGCCTCTGATGACGAACCTTTATGCCGCTGGCTTATAAATGGCAACAAATTTCTCCCCGTATTCAAACAAGACTTTTCTCAGATTGCAAACTATGCATTTCATACTGCAAAATTGCTGCAACCGGGAGATATCTTCAAGCACAACCGAATGCTTTGGGAAGTTAAACAGGATGGTCAGGGATTGGAAATTTCTCCCTTGTGTATAGAAACATCTAAAAATCGAAATCCATGGTCAAACATTTCATAGAACCGGAATTTTGCCTGATACCGGACTGGATAACAGCCAGGGCAACACTATATCTCCGCACCAACAAATTCCTGGATCCGGTTCCCTATCTACACCTTTATAAAGGAGGGCATACCAGGACATTAAATTGGATTGCGCAAGATGGTGACAAGCAGTATGTATTACCGGCTTTTGGCACTCACCATGATCCCGAATTTTTCTTTGAAGAAGAAGACCGTATAGCTCTTCACAAAGGAAATTTTTTCCAGTGTCGAGGAGAGTTTTTCTTTATTGCAGAAGGAAAAGGAAGGGGGCTTTATTTCAAGCAATTGGTCATTGCCAACACCACGTCCTTGATTCAGCTGGTAGCTGAGTCTTTTGGCTGCAGAGATTTTGATTTCATTATTTGCAAGGCCTACGAAATCAGCAGGGAGCATTCCTTTATCGGCTACGTCTGGAGCGGTTGCAAAAACAACCCCTTTGCCAGAAACCGATTGCTAATCATTCTCCCGGTTTTTATTGAGGATTTATTCAAAATTTTTCAATATTCCCCAGAGGACTTGCACCTTATTCCGTTAGAGATTGGAGAGGTCATGAAACACAAAGACCAACGCTTCATTGTCAAATCTGATGAAGAAGGTATTTACATTGATGACTTTGCCAACGCTTTATGTAACAAAAGGAGGCTTTAAAAGCCCCCTTTTGTTATTTTAAATTCTCAGGATTAAGTTTTTTAAGCTCCGGCAAAACAAATTTGCCGTCTTTGCGGATGAGTTTATCATCAAACCAAATCTCACCCCCGCCCCACTCCTTGGTTTGAATAAGCACCAAATCCCAGTGATTGTCGGAGCGATTACCGTTAAAAGCCTCATCATAGGCATTGCCGATAGCCATATGCAAGGAGCCGCTGATTTTTTCATCAAACAAGATATCAAGCATCGGCTTCACCACATAGGGGTTAACCCCAATGGCAAATTCGCCGATATAGCGGCTTCCCTCATCATGGTTCAAGATTTGCTGAAACCGCTGATTATTGGCGGCAGAGGTACCGTTAATAATTTTTCCGTTTTTAAATTCTAAATGTATACGAGAGAAAAATTCGCCCTCATAAAGTGTGTCGGTGTTAAATCGGATAACGCCGTTGATAGAATTTTTAACCGGTGCGGTATAAACCTCGCCATCAGGCAGATTATGGGTCCCCTGGCTTGCAATAACCGGAATATTCTTAATCGAGAAAGACAAATCTGTTTCTGGAGCCACAATTCTGACCTTGTCGGTTTTTTCCATCAATTTTTTTAAGGTTTCCATAGCTTTACCCATCTTGGCATAATCGACCAAGCAGGCATCAAAATAAAAATTCTCCAGGGTCTCAACTGACATTTTAGAAACCGCCGCCATGGTTTTATTGGGGTAGCGCAAAACACACCAACGGGTTTTCGGCACTCTTATATCAAAATGCACCGGTGTATAGTAATGCTTCATATAAAGAGCCTGTTGTTTGGGTTTAATATCAGACATCATAAACAAATCATCATACCCACGCACTGCCACATAAGCACTGCATTCAGCCATAATCCTGGCCTGCATCTGCCCAAACTCTTTCATTTGAGCCTCCGAGGCATTATCAACAAAAGCTTTTATAAAGGCATTGTCATTAAACTGCCAATAAGGAATGGCGCCCGCTTTCACGGCTTGGCGAATAAGCTCTTGGAACAAGTCTTTAACAGAGTCGCTAAACCCCTCGATATAGACTTTTTCACCTTTCTTAAGTTTGATTGATTTTTTGATAATATTTTCTGCTAATTGTTTAATTCTGACATCCATTTGCATAGCTTACAAATCCTCATTAATAAATGAATTCAAGAGTTCCACCCCAAAACCGGTAGCCATACCTTTTTCATCTGACTTCATGTTGCTTATCTCTATATGAGCCCACTTAGTACCCTTGCGGATAAAACGTTTCAAAAAAGCAATAGCTAAAGCAGCGCTTCCAAGCTGCGATGGCCCAAGTGAATTAACCATATCCGCCACATTTGAGGCCATGGCCTTATCGGGGAAGATATCCAACGGGAAAGCCCACAAATTTTCACCTGTTTTCTGCCCGGCAGCGATTAAAGCTTTTTGCAAAGCTTCCGCATTAGAAAACAAAGCTGCATACTTATCCCGCAAAACAGAGTGAAATCCGCCCAAAGTTGTAACATCAATAATTTTTGCGACATCATATTCTTTTTGCAAATACCACAACAAGTCAGCCACAAGCAAGCGCCCCTCTGCATCGGTGTTTTTAATTTCCACCGTTTGCCCAGACATTGAGGCATAGACATCACCAACCTTCATGGCATTTTCCCCCGGCATATTTTCCACCAAGGCAATAACGCCGATGATATTCTTGTGGCAGCACTGGAGTGCCAAAGCCTTAAGGGTTGCAACCACCACGGCCGCACCGGCCATATCGCTCTTCATATTCTGCAACCCGGCAAAAGACTTGAGCACCAAACCGCCACCATCAAATGTAACTCCTTTTCCGGCTAATCCAAGATCCCAGTCATCAGATTTTGGATCACCTTTCCATTTGATAACCACGACCTTTGGGGCTTGAGCAGAACCTTTGGCCACCGCGCGCACCAATGAGAAATCTTTTTCTTGCAAAGCTTCCTCTTCCAAAACCTCAATCTCTAGCCCCAGATATTTAAGACGTAAGATATCGGCGGCAAAGGCCTCAGGGGTCAGAAAATTTGCCGGTTCATTAACCAAATCTCTCGTATAGCGCACGGCATTGGCGAGAGCCGCCAAATTTTTATATTGCTCCCTAGCTTTATCAGGATTTTTGAGTTTAAAGATAACCTGCTCAAGGCTCGGATATTCATCAGCTTTTTTAGAAGTAAAATATTTATCAAAGCGATATGCCCCAAGTTGCAAACCCAAAGCCAGATATTTGGCAATTTCAGCCTCGGTTAATTTGCAGTTTTTTAAGGGCTCTGCAAAATAAACCGCCACCTCATCATGAAAAAGTTTTTCAGCCAGAAAAGCCCCTGCTTTTTTAAGTGAAAGAGCATCAATTTTTTTGCCCAAACCGAGGGCGATGATTTTTGTATTTTTAGAATAGGCCTCGGCAAAAGTACCAAATTTCCCCCTAAAATCAGAATGCTGAGAAGCTTTTTTAAGCAATGAATTTTCTTCCTTACTTAAAAAAGAAGAATTAATCCGAGTATTTTCAGTCACGCCGACAAGTTTGACGGCCCCAGCTCCGATTCTGCCGCTCGTAAACACGATTTCCAACATTTTACCCTCGTCTAAATTATTGCTTTTAAGCCATTTATACCCTCATCTCCTTAAAAAAAGAATAAGATTTGAAAAAATTTCTCCACAAGATATAAATATTTGTAGAAATAAAAAAACAATTCATATATAATTTAGACAAAAGATAACCAAAAAGAAAAAGAATCAAAAAATAATGCTATACTTGAGTAAGTCTAAATTGCCCGAACGTTTGAATGCCGAGAGACACTTGGTAGAAGCCATTCGCGACAAATTAGATGCTCTTGCCAATGCCCAACTCAAGCAAGATCGTCCCATTGGCAAGAAAAAACAAGATACGCCCCCTAAGCGCACCAAGCCCAAAAGCATCACGCACCTCAAAAACGAGATTCATCTTTTTCTGGCCTCCGTTAATATCCATCCTCACCGCCCTGAGGTTGAGGCAGAAAAAGCCAACCGGGAAGAAAGCTGGCTCATCCGCCTTGATTGGGACGGAAAATTTCATATGCCGGCAGACACCGACTATTCAGAAGCTTATGCCCGCTCTCGTCAGATAATATCAGAACAAGAAAACCAAGCAGACGGAGACAAAAGCCCCTTGCTTTACAAACCGGAGGATTACCTCTTATACCAATCACCCTCTTGGCTTTTCATGCGGAGATTCAGCAACTATCAACGCTGCCAGCCCTATATTCAGGAGCAATTGGCATTGCAGAATATTCCACCCGAAATTGTCAGACAAATGAACTTTTTTGACTTTTCAGAAGTTTTGTACAATTGGAGCAAAAGACATCAGACCCAACCGTTTGAAAGCCAGCGATCCCAAAACTTCAAGATGTTTGATGCCTGCTATGGCAAAGAGTTTGAGCAAGTCATGAGAATGCTGAACTATAAGCCGGAATATATAGAGGAAGTACGACAGAAAATGCAACGCGGAAGCTGCGATGCCGCCCTTAATTTTCATCACAAAACCAATGTCTCAAACTTCAAAGAGCTTGAAAAGCCACACAAAATAAATCAGTTTACCAACACCATGCTCACATTCGTCCAACCGCACCACCGTACCTTTCATTTCGGCAATGGCTATGATGCCGATCCCAACATTGTCTTCTTCGGTGGCTATGACAAACTTTACCAAATCCAACGCAATCCCGAAAGAGAGCGTCAATATCTCCAAAGCAATCAACAGCTAATGATAAGACATGCAGACCGTTCTAGATAAGATAAAACACCTAAAAGGCGCCTATACGGGAAAAAAGGTTGACACGGAGACAGTGATTTTATACCAGCGCAAGCTTATGCTCAACAACATGCCGCCTTTGCCGCAAGATTGGATAACTTTTCTGCATGCTTATAATTCTCTAAGCCATGATGGCGTAAGCCTTTTTGGTCTCCACCCAAGAGATGAAACCGATATGGATATTGTATATGAAAATATCTTAATTGAGAATATCCCGCATGAAAAGCTTCTGATTTTAGGCATGGATGAGCTTGACTATCTGGCCTGGAATGAAAAAGCCAAGGTCTATCAAAGGATTGACAAAGGCTCTTTTGAGGTGCTAAATACATATAAAAATTGTAAGATAGCCTTGTCAGATTTTTTGAGCTTGGAATAAAATGAGCAATAATATTTACGAAGATAACGAAAAGAACTTACGACAAGCCGCCGAAACAATCAAAAACGGAGGCCTGGTTGCTTTTCCAACCGATACGGTCTATGGGCTCGGTGCCAATGTCTATGACGGCAAAGCCGTCGCCTCTATTTTTGAGGCCAAAGGCCGCCCGACTTTTGACCCGCTGATATCGCACATAGCAGAGATAGATTTCTTAAAAGAATATGCCACAACAGACGAGAGAGTTATGGACTTGGCCAAACATTTTTGGCCCGGCCCGCTGACTTTTGTGCTGAAGAGAAAAGATAATCTTTCCTCGCTTGATTTGGTCTGCTCAGGTCTGCCCAATATTGCCGTGCGTATGCCCAATCATCAATTAGCTTTAAGATTGATTAAGGCCGCCGGCGTGCCGATAGCCGCACCTTCGGCCAATCGCTTCAAGTGCATTTCTCCCACCACCGCCCAACACGTACAAGAAAGCTTGGGCGATAAGGTTGACATGATTTTAGACGGCGGCCCTTGCAAAATCGGTGTGGAAACAACAATTATAGACCTCACCACACCGCAAATAGTCATGCTCCGTGCCGGTGGTTTGAGCAAAGAAGAACTAGAAGATTATACAGGAGAAGAAGTTTATATTTCTCACGGAGACCCCCACAAGCCAGCCGCCCCCGGCCAGTTGCTGAAGCACTATGCACCGAGAATGCCGATGCGAATTAATGTCTCAGAAGATGACGTCAAAGAAGATGAATTTTTCATTGGCTTCGGAAAAGTAAAAAAAGCGAACCTAAATTTAAGCCCTTCAGGTGACCTAAATGAGGCTGCAGCCAATTTGTTTGCCTATATGAGGATTGCCGAAACCCATGGAGAATATAAAGGAATTGCCATGTCACCCATCCCGCAAACGGGATTAGGCTTAGCAATAAATGATCGTATCCGCCGTGCCTCATATCAGGAATAAAATTCAATTAAAAAAGCCCGCTTTTTAAGAGCGGGCTTTGATTTAGCACTTACTCAACAAAGTAGTTGCGCAAATAGTTTGGCAAATCCGCCACATTAACACGGGTTTGCTCCATTGTGTCACGGTCACGAATGGTAACCGATTCCGGCTGATTTTCGATAGTTTCAAAATCAACGGTAATACACAAAGGCGTGCCAACCTCATCATGGCGGCGATAAGCCTTACCGATATTTCCGGTATTTTCCAAAGCCACACGGCCAATACCAAGCTTGAGCAGATTTTGCTTAATCTCGTGGCATTTGGCCATAATTTGCTCATTATTTTTCTTCAAAGGAATAACGGCCACTTTAATCGGCGCCAAGTGCTTCTTGAGCTTGAGCACGACACGACTGTTTCCGCCGCCCAAATCTTCCTCCGTATAAGCCTCGGTCATCACCGCCAAAACACCGCGATCCACACCCATAGAAGGCTCAATCACAAAAGGCACAACCCATTTGTTATCATCGGTCATAATACAAAGTTTCTGGGTTGAATCCGGATTTTTATGGCAGTGAGAAGTAAGATGCATTTCTTCTTGCGCCTTAGTGTGGTTGCCAAGATCATAGTCCGTACGATTGGCAATTCCCTCCAGTTCCTCCATTCCGTGTGGGAACTGGTACTCAATATCATAACAGGCCTTAGCATAATGTGCCAAATCCTCCTTAGGAGTGGTATAGATATTCATATGCTCACGCTTTAGCCCCTGCTCTTCCCACCATTTAATTCTGGCTTCTTTCCAGATTTCGTGCCATTTTTCATCTTCGCCGGGCATCACAAAATATTCAAGCTCAGCCTGCTCAAACTCTCTGACACGAAAGATAAAATTGCGAGGCGTAATCTCATTGCGGAAAGATTTTCCAATCTGAGCAATACCAAACGGAAGCTTGCGTGAGGTCGCATCAACCACGTTTTTAAATTGGGTAAAGATGGCCTGAGCAGTTTCCGGGCGAAGGTACCCAAAAGAAGATCCATCATCAACCGGGCCGATATTGGTCTTAAACATCAAGTTAAACGGGCGTGGCTCGGTCAAATCGGTAGAACCGCAGTTAGGGCATTTTCCGTCTTTGATATGATCTGCTCTGAAACGTCCTTTGCACTTGCGGCAATCTGTCATCGGGTCAGAGAAAGTATCCTCATGCCCAGAGTAGTGCAAAACCTTTTGGTTTGTAAGGATAGCAGCATCCAGCCCCTCAATATCATCACGCTCATAAACCATAGAGCGCCACCAAGCGGCCTTGAGGTTATTTTTGAGTTCCACTCCGAGCGGACCATAATCATACACGCCTTGCAATCCGCCATAGATATCGGCATTTTGAAAGATAAACCCACGTCTTTTGCAAAGAGAAACCAATTGGTCCATAGATGTAGCTGGCATTTTCGCTGTCCTTTAAATAAAACTAGTAAAAAATTAACTTCTTAGTTTTATAATGATTAATTCCAAAAAGCAAGTGGAGATATTAAAATTATGGCAAAAACCCCAACAAAAGTAGCACTGATTTACGACTTTGATGAAACCTTAAGCGTCACCTATATGCAAGATTATATCTTGATTCCCTCTTTGGGCATGAAACCCAAGACCTTCTGGCAAAAAGCCAATCAGTGGTCGCGTGACAACTGTGCCGACCAAGTCACCGGTAGTATGTACTACTTCATCAAGACGGCTAAGGAAAAAGGCATTAGGTTAACGCGAGAATTCTTCAAAAAAGCAGCAGAAAGTATCACTTATTTTGAAGGGGTAGAAGATTGGTTTGACCGTATTAATGAATATGGCAAAGAGCGTGGTTTACAAGTTGAACACTATATTATATCCTCCGGCTATGAGGAGATTATAGCCGGCTCCACCATCCGCAAACATTTTAAGGATGTTTTTGGCTGTTCCTATGCCTTTGGGGAGGACGGCACTCCTGTTTGGCCGGCCAGAGTTGTAAATTATTCCACCAAAACACAATATCTCTCCAAAATAAACAAAGGCCTTGGCAAAACCGAGGACCGCGCAGTCAATGAGTTTATGGAAGACGAAAAACGCCCCATCCCCTTCCGCCGCATGATATATTTTGGTGATGGAATGACTGATATTCCTTCCATGAAACTCACCAAAACCAGAGGCGGCAACGCAATAGCTGTTTACCAACCCAAGAGCAAGCACAAAAAGAACGCCATTAAACTGCTGAGCGATGACCGCGTAAATTTTGCTCTCCCGGCAGATTACAGAGAAGGCAAGCAGTTAGACATGGTTGTCAAAACCATTTTAGACAAGCTAGCAACCGAGAGAGACTTGGAAGAGCTTCAAGCCAAAGAAGAAAAGAAAAAACTAGTGCGTACGCGCACGGCGATAACCAAGCCGTAATCCGCGCGGCTCCCTTTGGTCGGCGCGTTAATTGGCGGTGCCATATTCAAATAAATTAATTGCATTTTAATTTTTCTGCTCTAATATCATTTCCGCAGGAGCGAGTTGCCCCTGCGGAGTATCACAGCTCCTTACGAGAAAAAAGAACAACTCCTTTTATGGGGAGCCGGGGGTATAAGGCTATGCTCGAAGAACCCGGACTGTTCTCGTACAGTTGTGAACTCCCCGCCTTAATTTGTTTAAGGCGGTTTCTTTTTAATAAGAAATTTAGGAGTTTGAAACAATGAAATATAGAACCATTCAAGAAACCTGGCGGCAAGAACTTGGTCCGCAATTAAGGCAAATCAGGCTGGCAAAAAGACAAACAATCAGTTTTGTAGCAGAGCAATTAAAATTTCCCGTTGATTGGATTGACATAATCGAGTGCGGACAAAGGCTTTCTTTTAAGAAATACTACCGCCTCATTGATTATTATGGTAAAAAAATCCATATCCAACTAGTGGATTAAAACAAAAGCCTCGTTTCAACGAGGCTTTTTTAAAATAGCTTAAGTATGCCCTGGCTGGCTTGTCACACAAGCGCCTGGAGCGATTAGCAAGCTGTAACCCGCTCAACTCACGAAGTTCGTTTCGCTGGCATCCGTGCCTTAGAATAGTTTGAGTATTGATTGGCTTGCCTGACTTGCAAGTGAAAGGGAGTTAATGGCCAGTTGTTGGCGGGTTTGGAGAGCCAGCATGTTGGCAGATTCCTCGTTCATATCTGCCAGTGTCAACTTATCTGCCCCCTCGGTCAAAACATTTATCAAATTCTCGGTAAAATCTTGCCGGGTGGTGATGATGTTATAATTATTCCCTAGCTCTGAGGAATAACTGCGAATAGCATTTATCGCCGATGTCAGCTCTTCTATGGACTTATTTATATCTCCTTGGGTCTGCCACTCAAACGTCGTAAGCCCCAAGGCTTTTGTTCCCATATCTTTGCCCTGCACGCTCAAATCCGCCGTGTTTGTTTCATTAAACTTCACACTCAGTTTATCTGTCTGCAACAGGTTTATTCCCTTATAACTAGCATCCTTGATTAAGGCATCATATTGGTTGAGGATGCTATTATATTGACTGGCATCATAAACAATATCGGGCACCGTATTAGTCACGGTAATTTGCCCAACCGTTTTAGAAATTGCTAAAAGCGCCTGAGTATCACAGACCGGAATATCTGCCACATCTTCAAGCCAAGCTGCCTGCGATGTGTGACAGCTGTTAGATGTCGCTCCACCATAAGGATTATCTGGATTAAAGTTTCCAGCATAAAATTCATTGTCAAACGTTAAATCCTTAAGATTGATAATTTTGGCAGAAGAGCCGTCTGCCGAAACTTCCGTCACCACTCCCACAACTGTTTTGCTACCATCATAATCATCTGCAGAACCATAAGTTTTATCTGCATACATAACATCTCCAACCTTAGGAACTACAGAAGAACCAGAAACACTTACTTCTTGCAAACAACGAACATGATAGTTTTTTATTGTATCTGGCTCTGCCATATATTTTGCAGGATATCCTCTATGTCCAGTCTTAAAATTGAACGACCACGATGTAGCAGAATGATATTCTGTTGATGACCAATAAAAATTCTCCGTTAAAACAGTAGCATCAACACCCTTTCCGGCAAGAATTGCTAAAGCATCATTTATTGCCTTTTTGCTATCTCCTATCGCCCCACTGGTTCCGTAACCATCCGTAACTTGGCTAAAGTCCGTACCATAGATATTCATCCATTCCCCAATAGAAGGAAGATACCAATTTCCCTGGCCAAAAGTAGCATCATTCTTGCTCACTCCGGGAGCGTAAAATTCATTGGCTGCCGTAGCCGCTAAAGCCTCGTCACCAACCTGGTTAATAATGGCTTGTGTATTTCCTTTTCCGTCATTTAAGCCTGCCCACTCCACACTACCGTTTAATAATTTTTGAGAACCTTTACCGCTCACTTCTATATTCCGGCTGCTGTCTAACTTCACACTTCC
>CALXVX010000054.1 GCA_944392215.1 uncultured Alphaproteobacteria bacterium
TAAAAAATAATGTTGGCTCGGAAGATCTGCGGAAATACGCACTACGCAGTTTCTTTATGCCACAAGGCTACAACAAATTTAATTGAGATGCAAGCAAAATCAACGAATTATTTAAAGAATTTATCTGCTTTGCAAGAGACTCGTCGGTTTCTTTGATTTGCTCAGGAGATATATTTTGCACCACCTGAGGCTGTTTTCCCTTTTTGAGCTCGGTGAGTTCATCGGCCAACACCAAACCCACCATGGCAAGCAACATGCTTTCATTAATTTGTTGACTGCCGCCGGTGAGCATTTTGGCCTTTTCATCCAAGATGTTTGCCAGTTGAATAATGCGGAGTTCCTGCCCGTCTTCACAGGCAACGGCATATTCACGAGAGTTAATTGTTATTGTTACCTGAGCCATTTTCTTCCAATACTTTATCTATCTGTGAAATAATGTTATCCATACGGGAGAGAACATCGGTTGATTTGGCTTGCAATTGAGCCAAAGCGGATTCTTTCTGTTTGAGTTGGTCATCCAAGGACTGCTGCCGATTTTTGAGCTCTTCTTGCTTGGCTTTGAGGGCTGCATGCAAGCTGGCAACCGTAGCACTCAAGTCTGCCAAGGCTTGGCCTGTCATCGGCAATTCAAAATTTTTGCTCTCCATTGCAAATTTTCTCTTTCTAAATTCAAAATATTCTCTTATATTTACGGATATAATAAACAACTAAGCAGGTTTTACAAGCAAATGCCTCAGATTATCCTCAAAATTAACACAGTTAACGATAAAATTTATGATTCAGAAAATGTCTGTTGCTATTTGGCAGATGCCTCTTTGCCGGAGAATTCTTTGCAAAAAATAAAAAACTCCGGAAAGTTGTTGCTGCTTTTTGGAGATAAGGCTGCAGAGAAGTTAAAACCGCTTGATGCCGATGGCATCGTTGTTTGGACAGATTCTAAAAAGCCGATAAAGGCGCAGATTCGCCCTCTTCGTGAAAAGATAGGGGCAAAAAAAGCCTTAGGTGTAGTCATTGCCGCCACCAGGCATGAGGCCATGCTCGCCTCCGAGGTTGAGCCGGAGTTTGTGGCTTTTCGCTTAGACCAAGAAAATAAAGGCCTCGAGGCAGATGTCATCAAATGGTATAACGAGCTTTTTTTGATTCAATCAGCCATTGATTTGAGCAGTGGTTTGCAAGATATCAAAGGCCTTGATGTTGATTTTGTGATAATAAATTCATCAGATTATGACGATTTTAGTTGCTAAATGGCAAAGTTTATATTAGTTTGCCAAGTAATTAAAAAGAAAAGATAAGGAGAAAAATAATGAAACAGCAAGCAGGTTCAATTCGTATCGGTTGGGTTATTGAGTACAAAAACAAACCCTGGACAGTCACCAAAACCAACTTTGTAAAACCCGGCAAAGGCGGCGCTTTTATGCAAGTTGAAATGAAATCCGTTGAGGAAGGCACCAAAACCAATGAGCGCTTCCGCACAGAAGATATGGTTGAAAAAATGATGGTTGAAACCAAAGACTGCCAGTTTTTGTTTGAAGATTCAAACGGCTTGAACTTCATGGAAAACGAGACCTTTGAACAATTTTCAATGCCGTCGGACATTTTGGGCGATTCTCGTCCGTTCCTAACCGATGGTATGCAGGTCAAAGCCAGTGTAATAGACGGCAAACCGATATCAATAGAACTGCCGTTGCAGGTCATTTGCACCGTTACTGAGACCGAGCCGGTTATCAAAGGCCAAACCGTATCTTCATCATACAAACCAGCCATTTTGGACAACGGCGTTCGCACCACCGTTCCTCCGTTTGTTGGCACCGGTGATAAAATCGTTGTTGCCACGGCCGATGCATCTTATGTAGAGAGAGCTAAATAATGTCATATATTTCGACTAACTTAAATTTTTTAATTGGCGCGGTCAAAAAAGTCGGTAATTCGCTCACCCGTGATTTTAACGAGATTGAGCAGTTGCAGACATCGCTTCGCGGTCATAAGGAGTTTGCCAAGGCGGCCTTTGAACGGATGAGCAAAGCCCTCAAGGTTGAACTGCAAAAAGGGCATCCGGACTATGCCTTCATCAGCGGCCGCGATCCGTTGCCGGCAGGCCCGTGTTTTGCGATTGCACCATTGGACGGCAGCTTGAATTTTATGCACGGAATTCCGTATTTTGCGGTTTCTGTTGCCGTCATCAATAACGGGCATGTCACTTCCGGTGTAATCTACAACCCGGCCACGTCTGATTTATATTTTGCCGAGAAAGGCGGCGGAGCCTTCAAAGAGGGCTATCGCAACCATGAGCGCTTGCGTGTATCTGCCCGTAAAGATTTGTCGGAGGCTTTGCTTGGCGCCGATAATTCTGCCTTGGCAGATTCGGTTGCCGGGGTTCGTTTGAGTGGTTGCTTGAGTTTGGATTTAGCAGCGGTTGCATCAGGCAAATTAGATGTATTGGTCAGCAGCGAAAATCCGGTAGAGACATATGCCGCAGGGCTTTTGCTGGTAAAAGAAGCCGGGGGATATGTCTATGAATACAACCAAAAAGACATCAGAACCGATGATGAGGCATCTGTTTTGGCAAGCGGCAGTTTAATTGCCGGCAACCCGGAACTCGGTCCCAAACTGTTTGCATTATTGCACAAATAGGAAACAAAAAGAGGGGAGGCTTTTGAGAATGAGGAAGATCAAGGTAGGTTTATTGGCAATGATATTAGGCTGTGGCAGTTCTATTTGCGCTTTTGCACAAGAAGAATCTGTGATGGTAGACCTTTCTGTTTTGGAAGGTTTGAGCAGTGCTCCTGCTGCATACGCTCCGGCCGCAACCGAGCCTTTATTTCCGATAGTCAAAAAAGCCCCCAAAGCCAAAAAAGTTTCCAAACCGGTGGTCAAGAAAAGCGAGCCGGTGGTAAAAGTTGAGGTAAAAGAAACCAAGACAGTAGTGACCAAAGAGGAAACGCCCGAGGCAAAGGCAGAAGAAAAGACTGTTAAACATCAGCAAATACCGTTTGTAGAAAGTGCAGAGCCGGTTGTCGTTGTAGATATTGAGCCCGTATCTGAGCCTAAAGAGACAGCAACCCCGGAACAGCAACCAGCCGTTGCCCAAACTTTGCCAGCCGCTCCGGCTGTGGCTGAAAATGCTCCTGCGCCGGCAGAAACAGCACCGAAAGCTGAGGAAAATCCTATCCAAACCGAGGCAAAGGTTGAAGTTGCTCCTGCAGAGACAAAAGCTCCGGCTTTGTTGGTTGAGGATACACCGGCAAGTGTGCAATTGCCTTCACCGCAGGCAGTCAACAACAAATTGACTTTTGCAGCTGATGCCGATGAATTAAATGATGAGCAAAAGAAACAAATAGATGGAATCATAGCCTCGTTTAAAGATGCCAAAAACAACAAAATAGCCATTTATGCCTACAATTTGGAAGAAGGGGATGATGCCTTCAGGAGAAAGCGCCTGAGCCTGAACCGAGCTGTTGAGGTCAGAAGCTATCTTCTGCCTAAGGGATACAAGAATTTCAGCATCAAAGTGATAAATGTCGATACCGCATCAGGCAAGGCCGATACGGTAGAAATAGAGGAATTGGAGCAGTAATTTATCTCAAAATTTTGAGAAAAAAACAAAAAATTAAAAAAATATTTAAATAATGCTTGCGTTCTTTGAGGGATTAATGTATAAGGTCATCAAAATTATGCAAGATTGACCGAATTTTAGGAGTTTTTATAAGATGAAAAAAGGAATTCATCCCGATTATCACGAAATTACATACGTAATGACTGATGGAGAGAAAGTAAAAGTACGTTCCACCTTAGGCAAAGAGGGTGACGTTATTAATTTGGAAGTTGACCCGAAATCTCATCCGGCTTGGACGGGTGTGCGTCGTTTGGTAGACACCGGTGGACAACTCTCCAAGTTCAAGAACAAATTTGGTGCTTTCGGCCTCAAGACCGGAGACTAATTTAAGCGATTTAGAGCTTACGATTTATTAACCTACGTCTGGTAGAATCAGGCGTAGGTTTTTTGTTTTGGTAAGAATAGGAAATTCTGATGATAAAGATCACGCATTATGAGGTCTACACAGACAAAGGAGAAGGCTGGCAGTTAGAGGACCGTTTTGCGGCCGAGCAGCGCCAGGATGCGTTTAATTTGGCCAAAGAGAAAGAGGCTGAAAACCGCAAAGTCAAGATAATCAAAGAGATATTTGACGTCCAAGACAATTCTTACCAAGAAAGTGTGGAATACGTCAGCAACCTCAACCGCAAAAAAGGCAATGCCGGCCGCGGCTGGTCAGCAGTCAGCGAAGAAGAGGAAAGTTCTCCTCTGCCGGTGGTTGAAACCTTGCTGTCACGCAACAGCGTCACGGGAGTTTTGCTAAAATTAGTTTTATTAATAACGATAAGTCTTATTTTTGCCAATTTATTTGTAAGTCTGATATTTCCGTTATTAGAGGTTTTTGTACCGGAAGAAAACAGCCGTCCGGTTTTGTTTGGTGTATTCTTTATTGTCTTTTTGGCTATGTCGGTGCCGTTGTTGTTAAAAAGCATTCCGTGGTATGTCTTTATTCGTGGGCGCAACAAAGAGGTCAAAGAAGAAAAATTCTATGATAAAGCCGAGTATTTAATAAAAGCATATAACTTAAACGATAAAGATCCGATAATTGCCACAGCCTACCCGGAGGCCCCGTTAGAATATCGTCAATACACGATTTCCTACCTAAGTGATTTGATTTCCCATATACAATCCCAGAGTGCTTTGCAAAATAGTTTTTCAAGGTTTGGGGTCAAGTTATTAGTTTATGGAGGATGTTTAGAACTGGCACGTTATTGCGGTCTGACAATGCCAGAAGCCAATTCGCTTTTATATGATGCATTCCAAGTAATAGATGGAGATAAAGCGGATTTAGAGGCATTTTATGAGGCAAAACGAACCTATAAGGATAACAAAATAGCGATATTTTTGACTGGTGTTGGAGCGCATTTGATGTCTCAAATAATAAGGGGAATGCCAATTTCTGAAAATTTATTGAATGTAGCATTTGACAAATGGGAAGCTCAAGACAGTAATCCCAAGATAGATAGGGAACCGGCCCCCACAGAACCACAAGAGGCCGAAAAGCCAAAAGAGGAAGATATTATCAAGATGACATCTGTTAGCATCAAGAGTGACCTGAAATTTGTGGATGATGGAATGCCAGATAAGGAGCAAAAGGCCATAGATATCAGCTCTCAGATACGCAATATTTTGTTTAACCTGGTGAATAAATATCAAGGAGAAACGCCAATAGAAGCTAACGGCATCACCACGATACATTTTCGCAAATTAAACAATGCTGTAAAATTTGCAATAGAAAGTATAAAAGATATAAATACCTATCATGATGAGCTAGACAACGAAGGATTGCTAATGAGGAATTGTTGTGCCATCACCGCTTATAAACCGGAAGATGAGGTAAACCTCAGTAGTTTTCTTGCAGATATGTTTGAGCATATTTACAGCAATGAGATAGTGATGACCAAGGCAGTTGCCGAGGAATTAAAGGATGGAGAATATCATCTGGATTATTTGGGAGAGAAGAACTTTAAAACTTTGGGCATAACCGAAGAGCTATACAAGATAGTGGATTGAATAAGTTAAAAAACTATTGTGATTTGGAGTAATTTTTGCTATAATAAAGAGGTATTGTTAGAGGAGTAAGGAAAATGTCCAGCATAGACAGCCTTAAGAGCTCAGCCCTAGACGGCAGCAATGCCAAGGCTTGGGAAAAATATGTAACGGATATGAATGATATAGACGAGACCTTTGCCAACGCAAGGGACTTGGGTCATACGCGTTTGAATTACTCACGCATCACTGCGGTAGGAACACTTGCGGAATATGATTCGGTTGATATTTACAAAACCACGGTAGACAGCCAGCGAGGCAAGATAGCATTGTCCCTGCGCAACACCAAAGGTGATGATAAAGTTTTAGACCTCTCAAAATATGAAACCTACTTAAATGAGCTGAAAAAGCAAAACGACCCTGAAGGCTACGCCAAAGAACAAGAGGAAAAGCTTAAACTAGAGGCAGAGAAAGGTTTGTTGGCCACCACTGCTCCGGGGATGAGGGTTGAGGTTTATTATGAAGATAAATACGGCCGCCAACAGTTGGTTGCAGATAGCGGAGCAGATAAAGAGAGTAAAGAATATGAGGCAATGAGCTCTCTTCTGAAGGGCGAGTATGAGGGCCCGCAAGGGGTATACTACATTAAAGTAAGCCGCGACGAGGAAACCTCAAGTTCAGAAGAAATCAGCTATGCCGTTCAGGTCAGCATGGGCGAGGGTTTTTCCAACGACTATGTGGCCATTGAGCAGTCTTCAGAAGACACCAAGAATAAAACCACCAGCAAGATGCCCTCAACCACGAGCGCAAGCGGAACCCTTTCATCGGTAAATGCGCTGCAGATACAAGCCACACGCTACCAAGCCACGGCACAAATGCTGCAGATTGGGTACCTAAATATGGCCAACATATACAACCGCAACAGCGGCAGATAAGAGTTAGAAACAACCGCATAAAAAAAGCTTGTATAATTACCAAAGAAAAACTATCCTAAGGGTAGTTTTTCTTTTTATTTAGAGTAGTTGAAAGGAATTTAATAATGACAGCACCTCTTATGCCCAGAGCCACGGCTGTTTGGCTGGTAGAAAACACAACCTTAACATTTCGTCAGATCTCACGTTTTTGCGAGATTCATGAGTTGGAAATTCAGGCTATTGCCGATGGAGATGTTTCAAGCAATATTCGCGGTCTTTCACCGGTAGACAACGGGCAGCTGAGCTGGGAAGAAATTCACCGTTGTGAGGCAGATAAGAAGGCAGATTTGCAGGCAAGCGAGATGGAAAGAAATGTCAAAGCCCGCAACATGAAAGCCAAGAAGGTCTTATCTCCGTCGCAAAGGCAAGACAAACCCAATGCCATTGCCTGGGTAATCAAAAATTATCCGCAGATGAAAGATACGCAGATTTGCAAGCTGATTGGCACCACCAAGAGCACGATTGAGGCAATTCGCAGCGGAACCCATAAAGATATGGCCAACATCAGAGCCAAGAATCCGGTTGCAATCGGGCTGTGCTCAGAGCAGGATATTGAAAAAGCACTTGTGGCCTCTCAGCCCAAACCTGTAAAAGAGAAAAAGGCAAAAGCCAAAAAGAAACCGGCAGCCAAAAAGGCCGCAGCAAAGAAAGCTACAGCCAAGAAGAAGCCGGTTGCAAAGAAGAAGGCAACTACTAAGAAAGCCGCACCCAAAAAGGCAGCGGCAAAAAAGGCCTCGGCGGCTAAGAAATCTGCGGCCAAGGAAACCGTAGCCAAAAAGAAAGCCCCGGCAAAGAAAGCTCCGGCCAAGAAAGCAGCTCCGAAGAAAGTAGCCACCAAAAAGGCAGCCACCAAAAAGGCAGCCACCAAAAAGGCTCCGGCCAAGAAAGCCCCTGCAAAGAAAAAGGCAGTAGCTAAGAAGAAATAAAAACAAAAAAGCAAGTAATAAAAGCCCCGCCGATGAGCGGGGTTTTTTCTGGTGGATTATGGCAAGATGAAGGGATGGGAAAAGTCCGGCATATCGCTCAAGATGTTTTGCAGAGTTTTAGTTTGTAGGGCGCGCCAGAATTTGTGCTGAGTTTTGAGGGGCAAATTTTCCCATTGTCCTTCTAGGTGATAAAGTTGGCAAATCAGGTAGCGTAGTCTTTTGTGAGTGAGGTCGGTGTTAGAGGGAATGTCATTATAAAAAGTTTGAGTTTCAGTCATTTTTTCTCACTCCTTGTTTTGTTAAAACAAAACCGCCTTAAAATAAATTAAGGCGGGGAGCTCGAGGATAAAATCAACCGTTGCTCCGGTTGATTTTACCGCAAGAGGCGTAAGTTTTCTTGATTGAGTGAGTGAAGCGTGAGCAAGCGAAACGAAATTAGAAAACA
>CALXVX010000055.1 GCA_944392215.1 uncultured Alphaproteobacteria bacterium
TGTTGCAAGAGCAGAATTTGCAGGTAACTTTTAATGAGGGGCGCAGTTCTTTATTACAAGTAGCAGGCAAAAACCTCTCATCACAAACATTAGGCTTGGTTACGTTAGAATGGAACAGCAAAGAAGATGTAGAAAAATCTATTGAAGAACTGACCGGCGCAATAAATGAGATTCGTGCGATGTCATCGGAATTTGGCAACTACTACAATATCATCACCACGCGCCAAGATTTCACCGGGAATTTGATAAATGTCTTAACCGAAGGCGCGGATAAATTAACCTTGGCGGATATGAATGAAGAGAGCGCCAATATGCTGGCTCTCCAAACCCGCCAACAATTAGCCATTAACTCCTTATCCCTTGCCTCACAGGCGAGCCAATCAATCTTGAAACTATTTTAGAAAAGCCTCGTTTCGACGAGGCTTTAATTTTAATCTACCAGTTGGATATGGATTTTTTTGCCATAGTATTTGGCCAAGATATGGAGATTGGAAAGTTGCAGAGAACGCCTGCCTATTTCCATATCATCCAAAACATATAAAGGTATTCCGGTATCATGAGAAACTTTATCTAAAGGAATTTGCTTCAACATTCGCAACTGATGAAGCTGTTGAGCAATATTTCCGTGATTTTGAATAAGTTCTCTGATAGTTTGTTTTTTATTATTCATCGTTTTAAACTCCTAAATTTCTTATTAAAAAGAAACCTCCTTGAATTTTAATCAAGGAGGGGAGTTCGAAACTGTGCAAGAACAGTCCGGGTTCTTCGTGCATAGCCTTATACCCCCGGCTCCCCATAACAGGAGTTGTTCTTTTCTTGCAAGGAGTTTCGATACTCCGCAGGGGCAACTCGCCTCTGCGGAAATGATATTAGAGCAGAAAAATTAAAATGCAATTAATTTATGCAAGAGAGCAGAGATTGTTTGGTTAGAGCATACTTAAACTATTCTAAATCAGGCCCATTTTTTGAGCGATAATGAGGGCTTGAGTTCTATTGGTGGCGCCGACTGCCCGCAACAAGGCGTTAATATGCAGTTTTACCGTTGCCTCTGATACGCCCATCTTATAAGCTATCTGCTTGTTTGATAGCCCTTCAGCTACATATTGCAAAACCTCTGACTGCCTTGGGGTTAAGACCTTGCTGCCGCGCCCTTCCCGCTCGCTTTCTGAGGTGTGGCTTTCTATCACCGAGGGCGGCAGGTAGGTTCCTCCTTCCATCACCAGTTTGAGGGCTGACAATAGTATCTTTGTTTCTGAACGTTTTGGAATATAACCAAATATTCCCATCTCTATCACTTTTTTAATATCTCGCATATTCTCTGAGGCCGATATAACTACAATCTTGCTTTTCTTGGCTTTTTCCTTAATCTCTTTCAAGCCGTCCTCCCAACGCATATCGGGCATGTCTAAATCGATAATTATCAGGTCTATATCTGAAGAATCTTCTGCCAATTTCAGAGCTTGCGAAAAATTTGCCGCCTGATTGATAACTGCTTGCGGTGATATCTTCTCAAGCTGCAAGCTTAGGCCATCTCTAAACAGTGCGTGGTCGTCCGCAATCAGAATTTTCATAACTTCCCTCACTACACTCAAAAATTGTCTTATTACAAACTTAAACGTAAAACGTTTAAATAGGTTTAATGCTTTAGCTGCTATATAAACCCTTAGGATAAGATTTAAAGAGGAGAATAGAAAAATTCTAACCTTTTGTTTTTATAAATAAATACACTCAATTCCGGCTTCTTTGAACATCTGCTCGGAATAAATGAGTTTGTCACGCCAGGTGCCGGTGGGAGCATTAGCATCAACATCTACCTTGCGGGTAACGACCATTTTGATGCCTGATTGAATAATGGCACGGGCGCAATCAGGGCACGGCATGGAAGTAACGTATATCACGCAGCCTTTGAGTGAGGCGCCGATTAAGCAAGCATTGTAAACGGCATTGCGCTCGGCATGCTCAAAAAAATCATATTTGGTCGGACGCTCCTGGCGCTCTGGGATGTCATCATCCACGCCCCTCACGACCCCATTGTAGCCAGTGGAGCGAATCTCCCTATCGGGCCCAACAACGACTGCTCCGACTTTGGTGGATTTGTCCTTGGACCAAGTGGCAACCAACTCGGCAACTTCCATAAATCTTCTATGCCATTTTTCTGAAAACATATACGCTCTCCTTATGCTCTTATACCTTTAGCATAAGCATTTATCCCAAACTTGCAAACATACTTTTTATTTAGGCACAAAAATCGTCAGTTTTGCTTGACATCAGAGATAAAATGCACCAATTTATAGCAAGTACTTTTATATTTTAAGGAGAAAAAAATGAGTGCGATTATTGATATCCATGCTAGAGAAATTATGGACTCCCGCGGTACACCTACCGTAGAAGCCGAGGTTGTATTGCAAAGCGGCGCTTTTGGCCGTGCCGCCGTTCCGTCTGGCGCCTCTACCGGTGTGCATGAGGCAGTTGAACTCCGCGACGGTGACAAAAAACGTTTTGGCGGCAAAGGTGTTTTGAAAGCCGTTGAAAATGTTAACGACAAAATTTATGATGCTCTGGCCGGCTTGGAAGCCGAGGATCAGATCGAAATCGACCGCACTATGATTGATTTGGACGGGACCGAGAACAAAGGTAAACTCGGCGCCAATGCTATCTTGGCTGTTTCTATGGCTGTTGCTAAGGCTCAGGCCGAGGAAGCCGGTTTGCCCCTTTATCGTTATTTGGGCGGCACCATGGCTCGTACCTTGCCGGTTCCGATGATGAATATCTTGAACGGTGGTAAACACGCCGACAACCCGATTGATATTCAAGAATTTATGATTATGCCGGTTTCTGCCGAGTCTGTTAAAGAAGCTATCCGTATGGGTGCTGAAATCTTCCAGACCTTGAAGAAAAACCTCAAAGCTGCCGGACATAACACCAACGTTGGTGATGAGGGTGGTTTTGCTCCTAACCTCAAATCTGCCGAAGAGGCTTTGACTTTCATTGTTAAGTCTATCTCTGATGCCGGCTACAAACCCGGTGACGATGTTGTTTTGGCTATTGATGCCGCTTCTTCTGAGTTCTATGAGAACGGAAAATATGAGATGAAGGGCGAAGGCAAATCTTACACTAACAAAGAAATGGTTGAGTTCTACAAAGGTTTGTGCGACAAGTTCCCAATCTTCTCTATTGAAGACGGTATGGCCGAAGATGACTGGGAAGGCTGGAAAATGCTCACCGACGCTCTGGGCAACAAGATTCAGTTGGTTGGTGATGACTTGTTTGTTACTAACCCGGCTCGTTTGGCTATGGGTATTGAAAAAGGTGTTGCCAACTCTATCTTGGTTAAGGTTAACCAAATCGGTACTTTGACCGAAACCATGAAAGCTGTTGACTTGGCTCAACGCCACAAATACACCGCTGTTTTGTCTCACCGCTCCGGCGAGACCGAGGACACCACCATTGCCGATATCGCCGTTGCCACAAACTGCGGTCAGATTAAGACTGGTTCTATGTCTCGTACAGACCGTATGGCTAAATATAACCAACTCATCCGCATTGAGGAAGAATTGGGCGATATGGCTATCTATGCCGGTAAGTCTATCTTGAAAAAATAGATTAGCCTTTTAGCTTAAATTACAAGCCGCTTCTTTTTTGAAAGAAGCGGCTTTTTTCAATCTGTGAGCAAGATTTGAATCTTTTTTTCATAAAATCTGATGAGTCGGAGATATTTCTTAAAAGAGATTGCCTCTCCGCGCTCGATGGCATCTATATTGGCAACAGATAAATCGCACTTGCAGGCAATATCGGTGATGGGCAGATTTTTATCCAGCCTAATTTGCCTGAGTTGCGAGGATACTTGACCTCGCTGCAAAGTAGAAAAATTTTTCATTGTTACAAACTCCTAAATTTCTTATTAAAAAGAAACCGCCTTAAATAAATTAAGGCGGGGAGCTCGAGGATAAAATCAACCGTTGCTCCGGTTGATTTTACCGCAAGAGGCGTAAGTTTTCTTGATTGAGTGAGTGAAGCGTGAGCAAGCGAAACGAAATTAGAAAACA
>CALXVX010000056.1 GCA_944392215.1 uncultured Alphaproteobacteria bacterium
GAAGCAATTAAAATTTCCCGTTGATTGGATTGATATAATTGAGTGCGGCCGCAAGCTCTCTTTCAAAAAATATCTCCGTCTCATAAAATACTATGGCAAAAAAATCCATATCCAACTCGTTGATTAAAAATAAAGCCTCGTTTCAACGAGGCTTTTTATTATTTATTTATTTATCAGTAACTTAACAAAGTTCATCAGGAACACTATGGCCAGGAAGGTGACTGTTCGGGCGGCTAGAGTGATAATCCCTGCCCCGTGGCCGATAATCAGAAATTGGATGATGATGGCGGCGGCAATGGCGCAACCCAACATAATCAGCCAATAATTCTTGTTGCCTAGGAAAATGAATGCGCAGACTGCGGCGCTGACAGACAGCACGTTTTGTCCGGCAAAGCTCAGGCATTGAGCGGTGAAGGATTTTATAGAGGCAATATTCATAATATAGCCAACGGCAACAATGATTACCGCGGCGGCTAAAATGGTGAAGTATGATTTGGTCTTACTCATGTTTGGTCCTTTCTTTTATGATATAATCTAAAATTTCTTGCAATTCTTCCGTATTAGGCAAGGCTGAGATACAGCGTTTGGCATAATTTGAAAACTCCGGCAGTAGATGCCCTCTTGCTCTGGCATTATCATCATACCAAGCTGCCGTTATTACATTATCTAATTTGTCTATCCCATTGACAAATATTGATTCTTTGCTTTCTTTGGCCTCATATTCGGCAAACAGCGCGGCAATCTTATCTGTGCCTAATTCTTTTGCTAATCTTTGGGCTGCATCTTGTTCTTTTTGCTTCTTTTCTGCCGGTGAGATATCATCCACCGGGGTATAGTCTCCACTGTAGATCTCCGGCAGGTCATGCACCAAAGCCAATTCCAAGCAGCGCTGCAAATTAAGCTCCTTTGGCGCTAACAACAGCACCAGCATGGCCACGCTGAACGAGTGGTCGGCATCGCTTTCGGGGTTTGTGACTTGTCTTTTTATCCAGCCAGAGCGTTTGAGGTCTTTCATTTTGCCCAATGTGGCGATGATATTCTCGATTTCTTGTTTATTCATAGGGCTGAGGCCTTTATTAAAAGTTTGGTATATTCGGCTTGAGGGTGCTCAAAAATATCGGCACAACTTCCTTTTTCTATAATCTGGCCATCTTTCATCACTGCAACTTCATCTGAAATAGATTGAATGGCCTGCATATTGTGAGAGATAAACAAATAACTTATTCCTCTATCTTTTTGTATTTTCTGCAATAAATTTAGAATTTGGGCCTGAATTGTCACATCCAAAGCCGATGTCGGCTCATCCAAAACCAAAACTTGCGGCTCCAATACAAGAGCCCTGGCAATGGCTATCCTCTGCCTTTGGCCGCCGGAAAATTCATGTGGGTAGCGCTCCAGCATATTAGCCGAGAGCCCAACTTCTTGCAGAGTTTTGGTGATTTTTTCAAGCTTTTGCTCCTTTGACAGCTTGGAAAAGTGAACCTCTAGCCCCTCGCCTACAATTTGGCTGATGTTCATCCGCGGATTGAGCGAGTTATAAGGGTCTTGAAAAACAATCTGGACCTGTTTGTGCCACTCTTTTTGGGATATTTCTTCTGCTCGTTTCCCTTCCAAATATATTTCGCCGCTAAAAGCTATAAGGCGGCACAAAACCTGGCCAAGTGTTGTCTTGCCCGAGCCAGATTCTCCCACCAGCCCCAGAGTTTTGCCTCTTTTTAGCTCTAAAGAGACATGATTGACAGCATACAGCCACTCAGTCACCCTGCCCCAAAAGTTTTTATGAATGGGGTAGCTGACACAAATATCTGACATCTTAACAATTGCATCATCTTTAATATTGTTTTCTTTTTTCAATATATTATGAGCATTTATTAATCTTTTAGTATAACTTTCTTTAGGGCACTCAAATATTTGTTTGCAACTTCCCTGCTCGATAATTTTGCCGCTTTTCATGACCGCAACTTTATCTGCTATGCGGCTCATCAACCGCAAATCGTGGCTGATAAATATAATGCTCATTCCCATTTCTTGCCGCAGTTTGAGGAGCAATTCTATTATCTGCTCTTGTATAGTCACATCCAGGGCTGTGGTTGGCTCGTCGGCTATCAAAATATCAGGCTTATTGGCTATGGCCATGGCTATCATCACTCTTTGGCGTTGGCCGCCCGAGAGCTCGTGCGGATAAGACTTCATTCGGCTGCGGGCGTTCTTTATCCCCGTTAGCTTCAAAAGCCTCAGCACCTTTTTGCGCGCTTCTTTTTCTGTTAATCCTTGGTGGACTCTCAATGTTTCGGCTATTTGGTGCTCAATGGTGTGCAGTGGGTTTAGTGATGACATTGGCTCTTGGAAAATAAATCCTATTTTGCCACCTCTGAATTCTCTTAAATCAGGGGTGGCTAACAGCTCTATCCCTTTGAATTTTACGGAAGAACCTTTTCCGTGGTAAGCTTGCGGGTATGGCAAAAGTCCTAAAATTGAAAGTGCGGTCAAGCTCTTGCCGGAGCCAGATTCCCCCACAATTCCTAAAATCTCTCCGGCCTCAAGTTTGAATGATATTCCTTTAACGGCGCAGAAATCTTTTTGCCCGCTACCATGAAAGCAAACGCTTAAATCTTTCACCTCAAGCAAGCTCATTGGCCGTTCCTCCGGCTGTCAAAGGCATCTCTCACCCCTTCTCCGATGAAGATTAGCATTGTCAGCAAACCAGACAAAACGATAAATATCGAAATTCCTATCCAGGGGGCTTGGAGATTGTCTTTGCCCTGGCGTACCAAGTCTCCCAAGGACGGATACTCATGCGGCAAGCCCAAACCCAAAAAGTCAAGCGCTGTCAGGGCCACAATTGCCTCAGATAAAATAAACGGGATAAATGTAATGCTGGCGACAAGCGCGTTGGGCAATATGTGTCTGAATATTATGCGAGAATCACTCACGCCTAAAGCTTTTGCCGCTTTGACAAATTCAAAATTGCGGGTGCGCAAAAACTCGGCTCTCACAACTCCGGTTAGGCTCATCCAAGTGAATGCCAGCATTATTATCAGCAGACTCCAAAAAGTGGGCGTGAAAATACTGGCAATGATAATCAGTACAAACAATTGCGGCAAGGATTCCCATATTTCCAGCAACCGCTGAAAAATTATATCGACTTTGCCGCCAAAGTATCCCTGAACGGCACCGCTTGCAATGCCTAGTACCGAGCTTATTGCCGTTAGCAAAAAGGCAAACACAATTGATAGACGCAGGCCATAGATAATGCGAACCAAGATATCTCTGCCCTCGTCATCGGTGCCAAGCCAATGCTTTTTGCTTGGGGCTGAGGGTGTGGGCGTATCCAAATCATAATCTACCGTGTTGAATGAATATGGCAGCAAGGGAAAGAGCATCCAACCGTTGTCTTCAATGTTCTTTCTGATATATGGATCTCTATAATCCGTTGCTGTTGGAAAATCTCCGCCAAAGGTCTGCTCTGTATAGCTCTTAAAAATCGGAAAATACAGTTTATTTTTGTAGCTCACCAGAAGCGGTTGATCATTGGCTATTACTTCTGCAAACAACGTAAAAACAAAAATGCCAAAAAATAAAACCAAGGACCAAAAAGCACGCTTGTTTCTGCAAAAAGCCTGCCAGCGGCGTTGCAAGAGAGATTGTGAAGCCTGCTTTCTTTTCACTTTTTAGCCTTATCTTTGAGGTTGAGAAATACTGCTTGGTTCTTCTGCCAAATCGTCTATCAAGGCCGGAGGAATAACATCTGTGCCGGAGGATTGCTCTATTACCTTTACTTCAACGACGACTTTCTTTTGCCTGTCTTCTTGTGCCGTGGCTATTTTTTCTTTTGTGGCGGCCATTTTCTTCCTGAACTCTTGTTTTAATCTTTCCGGTTTGGGAAGCGGTTTTGATTCCGCAACTGCTGCATTGGTGGTTACTTTTTGCACTGTCGTCTTAGGCTGAGCTTGCTCCGGCTTTTTCTCAGGAACGGGAGCTTTTGCTTTTTCTTTTACTGTTTGTTTAGAAGTCTTTGGTGTTTCTTGTGCTTGAGAAGCCGACTTTATTTCTGCTTTTACGGCTTGCTCTTCTGTTTTGGAAACTTTTTCGGTGCTTTTTTCCGGTTTTTTGATTCCCTTTTCGACGACAGGCTTGGTTTCTTTACTTTCTACAGATGTGCCAGCCTTCTCTGGATTTTTCTTGGATGGTTCGGTTGCTTTTTGAGGCTCCTTTTCTGT
>CALXVX010000057.1 GCA_944392215.1 uncultured Alphaproteobacteria bacterium
TAAAATTTACTTTTCTTTACCCAATGTTAGCTTTTGATAATTTATGATACAGCATAACGTATCTGAAATTCAATGTATAGGAAATTTTTACGATGAGCATAACCCGCCTTAAATCAAAGGACCTTTATACCAAGTGTGATCCGCAAAAGTTCAAATTTTCTTCAACAGCCGAGCTGGAGGAACGCCTATCTGCCTTGGGACAAGACAGAGCCTTGAGTGCGGTGGAGGTTGGTATTAATATCCAATCCAAGGGATACAACTTGTTCTGCCTGGGGCCTGAGGGGACGGGAAAGACCAGTCTGGTCAAAAGAGTTTTAGTGACTGAGGCTAAAAAGAGAGCCACACCCGATGACTGGGCCTATGTCTATAATTTTGATGAACCCTATAAGCCCAAGGCCGTGAATTTTCCGGCTGGCACCGCAACGGAATTTGCCAAAGATGTAGACAAGTTGATAGAAACTTTTTCAACTGTTATTCCCACCATCATGGAGAGCGATGAATACAAGGCAAGTCTGAGCATTATCCACGAGAAATACAAACAATATAAAGAAAAATATATCAAGGCCCTACAGAAAAAAGCCAAAGGCAAGAGTGTGTCGTTATTACATATGCCGGTAGGGTTGGTTGTTGCACCGGTCAAAAACGGAGAGGTTTTGAGCCCCGAGGCATTTGATGAGCTGCCTGAGGAAGAAAAAAAGCAGCTGATGGAAGACCTCAATCAAATGCAGGAAGAGATTGAGAAGACAGCGCAAGACCTGCCGCAGTGGGAGGATAAACAAAGAAAAGAAAGTAATGATTTAAGAGAAAAATTCCTAAAAATTGCGGTCAAGAAGCCCATAGACGAACTCCATGCCAAATACAAAGGCCATAAGGGTGCCAATGAATTTTTGAAGAGCATTCAAAAATATATCGTCACAAATATAGATGAATTTATGCCGGCAACAGATTCTCCGGCAGCCGCACCGGAAGCTAATTCCGATGACCCGCTGAGTGCGCTTTTTTCCAAATTTAAGCAACCGGAAGAAGACAAATATGCCAAATTCAAAGTGAACGTTATTGTCAAGAATGAGGCAGGCTCGGGAGCTCCCATAGTCCACCTTGACCACCCAACCCAAGGGAATTTGGTTGGTAAGGTAGAGAGAATACAGCAATATGGTGCGTTGTTGACAGACTTTACATTGATTAAGGCCGGTGCTCTGCATCAAGCCAACGGAGGATTCCTCTTAATAGACGCCAGAAAGTTGTTGTTGCAACCTTATGCGTGGGATTCGCTCAAACGTGCGCTGGCTTCCAAAACCATCAAGATTGAGGCCCCGAGCGAGGATACAACATTTACCACCATTTCGCTGGATCCGGAGCCGATTCCATTGCAAGTTAAGGTTATTTTGACTGGCGATGAGGAATTGTACGATGTCCTATCGGAAAGAGACCCTGATTTCTCGGATTTCTTTAAGGTAGAGGCAGATTTTGGCGTTTTGATGGATAGAACACCTTATAATGAGATAGAATACGCAAAACTGATTGGCTCTTTGTCAAAGAAAAAACATTTGCGCTCGCTCAATAAACAAGCGGTGGCCAAAGTTATAGAATATTCATCTCGTTTGGCCGAGAGCTCAGAAAAATTGACGGCGCATATTGCCTCAATCGGCGACTTGCTGAGGGAGGCTGATTATTGGGCGCGCAAGTCCAAGGCTAACCAAATAGGCAAAAACCATATCGAGCAGGCCATAGAGGCTCAGATATATCGCTCTGACCGCATCAAACAGGCAATGCTTGAGCAGATAGAAAAAGGCACAATCTTGATAGATGTTGAGGGCTCAAAAGTCGGGCAAATAAACGGACTTGTGGTCTACAACTTCTCACGCACAAGCTTTGGCAAACCGGCCAGAATTACGGCGCAGGTCCGCATCGGCAAAGGCGAGTTTATCAATATTGAAAGAGAAGTGGAAATGAGCGGGCCGATTCACTCCAAAGGCGTACTGATTTTAGAGAGTTTGCTTGCCAACCGTTTTGCCAAATATTCTCCGCTTTCGCTTTCTGCCTCAATTGTGTTTGAACAGTCATACGGCGGCGTAGACGGAGACAGCGCATCCTCGACCGAGTATTACTGCTTGCTTTCTGCCATTTCGGGCTTGCCGATAAAACAGAGCATTGCAGTCACTGGTTCTATCAACCAATTTGGAGAGATTCAACCCATCGGCGGGGTAAATGAGAAGATAGAAGGATTCTTTGATGTCTGTGCTCACCATGGCCTAAACGGCGAACACGGAGTGATTATTCCCAGAACCAACGTTAAAGACTTAATGCTGAGAGAAGATATCCTAAAAGCAGTGGATGATGGCCTGTTCCATGTTTGGGCTGTAGATACTGTAGATGATGGTATAGAAATCTTAACCGGTGTGAAAGCCGGCGTCATGGATAAGCACGGCCGCTATCCTAAGGGTAGTGTAAATCGTCAAGTTCAGGAAAGCTTGGAGTATTTCTACAAGCAATACGCCAAATATGCCAGAGAAACACACGGCTGCATAGGCAAATAGGTTGTTTAAGCTTTAGCCTCAAAATTTATTCTCGGGTCAATGAGAGAATAAACGATATCCGAGATAAGCTTTAAGACAAGACCAAGGAGTGCAAAGATATAGAGAGTACCGAATATGACCGGGTAGTCCCTGGTCATAATCGCCTCATATCCGAGCAGCCCAAGACCGTTGAGAGAGAAGATAACCTCAATAAGCAAAGATCCGGTAAACAGCATTTTGATAAGCAGAGTTGGGAATCCTGCAATCACAATCAGCATGGCGTTTCGAAAAACATGGCCGTAGAGGACTTGGTTTTGGGTGAGGCCTTTGGCTTTGGCAGTCAAAACATATTGTTTGCCGAGCTCATCTAAGAAAGAGTTTTTTGTAAGCATGGTGAGGCTGGCAAATCCACCGACTACCATAGCCGTCACCGGTAGTGTGATATGCCAAAAATAATCCGTTATTTTGCTGAGCCAAGAAAGGTCCTGCCAGTTGTCAGAAGTCAGCCCGTGGAGCGGAAACCACTGCAGATAAGTACCTCCGGCAAAAAAGACAATTAAGAATACGGCAAACAAGAAAACCGGCATGGCCGAGCCAAGCACCACCAAAAAAGAGGTCCAAACATCAAATTTTGAGCCGTCACAAACCGCTTTTTTGATGCCCAAGGGAATGGCAATAAGGTAGATAATAAGGGTGGACCATAAACCAAGAGAGATTGAAACCGGCATTCTTTCTTTGATGAGTTGCCACACGGTTTTGTCCTGATAAAAACTTTTGCCAAAGTCAAAAACCAGATAACCTCTAAGCATTTTCCAAAAGCGGATATGCGCAGGCTGATCAAATCCGAATTGTTTTTCAAGCTCGCTGATGAGCTCGTCTGGAACCCCTCTGGCGCCTTGATATTGGCTTGAGGATTTTTCTTGCACCATGTTTGCCGCTCCGGAAATGGCGGAAGTGGCATTAACATTCATTCCGCTGTATTTTGCCAAAACATACTCCACCGGTCCGCCGGGCGCAAACTGAATAATGATAAAGTTTAAGGCCAAAATCCCAAGCAATGTAACGGGAATAAGCAATAATCTTTTTAAGATATAGTTTTTCATCTATATTATTCCTCCCGCCACCAGGTAAAGGGATTAAAACCGGCCGGAAAATCAGTTTTTGGGTGTTTGAGACCTTTGCGGTATGCCACACGATTATGTGGAGAATACCATTGTGGAATCATGTAATGTTCATTTAAGATGACCCGATCAAGAGCACGAATGGCCTCCTGATATTTTTGTTTGTCATTTGAAGATATGATGATATCGATTAAACCGTCAATGGTCTCATTTTTGATTCCCATCATGTTATAAGAACCATGAACATCGGCCGATTGGCTGCCGAAAAGTTCCTTGAGTTCGTTTCCGGGCAAGTTGCTCATCTGGAAGCCCAAAATAGCTACCTCAAAATCAAATTTATCCAACCGGTTTTTGAAGATATTGGTTTCCAAGTTTCTGAAAGTCATTTTGATGCCTATTTTTCTCAAATTTTCAATAAAGGGCAGCATCACGCGGGTAAAGGAGGAGCCATTGGCGGAGTTGCTCAAAACCTCAATTTCTAGGGGCTGATTGGTGGCAAGATTAGTCATTTTCCCATCTTTAAAATCATATCCGGCTTCTCTTAGGAGGCTGACAGCACGTTTCAGGTTTTCTCTGGTTTGCAAAGGTGAGGTATGGCGCGGTGTCTGCGGTGCTTTGGTAAAAAGCTCGGCTGGGAGTTTATCACGGAAGCGTTCAAGGAGCCTCCGCTCAAGCCCTTTAGGCGTAGAAGTTGCCGCCATTTCGGTGTTTTCAAAACAACTTTCGATTCTTTTATATTGATTATAGAAAAGTTTGTCATTGGCCCAGTCAAAGTTAAAGGTAAGGCCGATAGCCTCTCTCACTTTTGGGTTTGCAAACTTTGGCAACCTAGTGTTAAAACCAAAGAATTGGAGAGTTGCCGGCTGATTATGCGGCAGTTCTTCTTTGATAACCGAGCCGGATTTCACCAAATCGTTGTCATAAGCACTAACCCATATTTTGGCGATATATTCTTCTCTGATGTCGATATCTCCGGAGAACAATGCCTGCAGGGTAACGGTGGTGTCTTGGTAGTAGTCATAACGCACTTGGTCAAAATTAAAAAAGCCTTTGCGTGAGGGCAAATCTTTAGCCCAGTAATCGGGGTTTCTTTCAAAGCTCAGATATTTGCCGGGGGCAAAGCTTTTGAGCTTGTATGGACCGCTGCCCAAGGGGGCATTAAGGGATGGCGTGGCAAAGTCTTTTCCCTCCCAGTCTTTTGCCGAATATATTCTGAGTTGAGAGAGGATAAGCGGCAGTTCTTTGTTGGTTGAGCCTTTTTTGAAATAAAAGCGTACGTGCCTATCAGAGATTTTTTCTGCCCTCTCGACATCGGCATAATAAACCCGATAAAAGGGCGAGCCTTTCTGGATAAGGGAGTTAAAAGAGAAAATGACATCATCAGACGTGACGGAAGAACCATCGGAAAACCGAGCTTTTTCATCAAGGATAAAACCGACAAAAGAGTGGTCGTCGGGAAGTTCGAATTCTTTGGCTATCAGCGGATAAACTGTAGATTCGTCATCAATGGGAATAACCCCCAAACTATCAAGCGTAAGAGCTGCCACGGAAGGAGCGGCGATTCCCTTAAAAATAAAAGGATTAAAATTGTCAAACCCGCCGTATTCCGGCATCACGATTTTACCGCCCTTTGGGGCTTGGGGGTTAACATAGTCAAAATGAGAGAAGCTGGCACCATATTTAGGTTGCCCGTAAATAGGCAAGCTGGATAATCTGGCAATCTTTGCCGACGCAAAATCAGCAAAGCAAATAATAAAGAGAAAAACCCCTAAAACGAGGATGCTATTTCTGATAATTTTGCTCATCGGTCCAATTGCCGAAAGGGTAAGCCAGATTAGGTTCTTCCAGAGATTTTTCTTCTTGGGGTGCTGGGACATCTTCTTTTACCGGTGTCCTTGCATCAGCCCACTCTTTTTTGAGGCTGTCCAGAGCTTTTTGCGTATCGGTAGGCTCTGTTTTGGGCAAAACAATTTCCGGAGCTGTCTCTTGCGGTTCATCTATTTTGATGGAGGGAGCTGTCGGCTCTTCAAAAGTTTCTTCTCCGGTCATGGAAATTGTAGGCTCCTGGGACTCGTCGGCAAAGCTTCTTTCAAGAGCAATAGAGAAAGGGTCTCTCTCAGGCTCTTGCCGCAAAAGGGGCTCATCATCGTCTTTTTTCTTAAAGATATTAAGCTTTTTGAGAAACGATTCTTTAGGAGCTTCCGGCATTTCCGGCTCAGGTTCAAAATGTTGCGGCCGCACCTTCGGCTCAGATTTGAGCATCGGAGCGGGCTTTTCTTTTTTCGGTGTAAAGTTGGAGGCTGCCTCTCTGCCGCGTCTGAGCTCTGCGGCAATAGGAGAGAGGATGGAAAATACCTTTCCCATCACGCCGGTTTCAATCATGTTAAAGAAGACCTTATCTTGGTCATGTTTGTCGAGCATCTCCACCACAGCCTGGTAGCGCGCGCAAAACTCCATAATTGTTCCGCCCAAGAGCGGGTCATAGACAGCATGCTCAAAAATGCGTTTTTGGAAGTTCGGCTGAGAGTTGTGTACCTCAATAATTACTTTCCCGAAAGACCACTTTCCACCGTTTTGAACCTTGTTCCAAAGGTTTTCGATTTGCTCTGCGGAGGCCAGCTTACAACCACGGATAATT
>CALXVX010000058.1 GCA_944392215.1 uncultured Alphaproteobacteria bacterium
ACCAGGGGGATAACACCAAACTCGTTGGTGTTGGCATTGGACAACTGGCGTGCCAGACGCGTGCGCACATGTTCGGTTATCATCATCAGCGAACGGGTCGTGGATATGGCTTCGGAAATGCCCTCGAGAATGGTCGGCAAATCGCGAATGGAAACCCTTTCCTGAAGCAGATTCTGCAGAATACGCTGAACGGCGCCGAGGCTGACCTTGCTCGGAATAAGCTCTTTGACAAGTTTTTGCTGTTCTTTATCCATTTCGTCAAGCAGCTTCTGCGTTTCGGCATAAGACAACAATTCGGGCATGTTGTCTTTGACAAGCTCGGTAATATGCGTGGTTACCACGGTCGAGGGATCGACTACCGTATAGCCGCGGAACATCGCTTCTTCACGGTAAGACTGGTCGACCCACATGGCCTTGAGGCCAAAAGTCGGTTCCGTCGTCGCCTCGCCGGGCAGCGTAATCGGTTCGCCGCGGGGATCCATAACCAGTAGCTGAGTGGGACGAAGTTCGCCTTTTCCGGCTTTGACTTCTTTAATGTAAATATTGTATTCGTTGGCTTCCAACTGCATGTTGTCTTGAATGCGAATAGAGGGCATTACAAATCCAAGCTCTGAGGCTAAGGCTCTTCTCAAGGCTTTTATTTGATCCGTTAACTTACGGTTGGTCTCCTCATTAATCAGGGGCAGCAAACCATAACCAATCTCCAGACGAATCAAATCTACCCGCAGGGCATTGGCTATCGGCTCGTCTGCCGCTTTGGCCAGTTTACCCTGCTTTTGCTCTTGCTCCATAACCGCTTGCGCCTGAGCCAGAGCCTCTTTTTGCCTCTTATCCAAGTAATAGGCGGTGGCTCCCGTTAATATCGCCAACAAGAAAAACGGTATGGCCGGAGTCCCGGGTATCATGCCCAAAGCAACTGCCAAAAAGGCGCTCATGCCCAAGGCTTTAGGGTAGCTTGCAACTTGCTCAAACAAAACCTTATCCGTGGAATCTGTCATACCCGCCTTGGAAACCAAAATACCGGCAGCAACAGACACAATCAAGGCCGGAACCTGACTCACCAAGCCATCACCAACCGTCAGTCTAGTATAGGTCTCCCCTGCGGCAGCAAAGCTCATGCCGTTTTGCACCATACCAATGATAATACCGGCAACAATATTAATAAACGTTATCAGCAAACCGGCAATGGCGTCTCCGCGCACAAACTTGGAGGCGCCATCCATAGCTCCGTAAAATGAGCTTTCTTTTGATAAATCTTCACGGCGCTTTTTGGCTTCTTCTTCCGTAATCAAGCCCGATGAAAGGTCTGCGTCTATGGCCATTTGCTTTCCGGGCATGGCGTCCAACGCAAAACGAGCGGCAACTTCGGCAATACGCCCGGAACCTTTGGTAATAACAATGAAGTTTACCAATACCAAAATCGCAAACACAATCACGCCGATGACAAAGCTGTTGCCCATGATAAAGCCGCCAAATGCCTTGATGACCTCACCGGCGGCATCAGGCCCCAAATATCCCCTTGATAAAATCAATCTGGTGGAGGCCAAGTTCAATGCCAAACGATACATGGTTGTTATCAACAGTACCAGCGGAAATGCACTGAACTCTATTGGCTTTTCAATGAAAATCGCCATCATCAGAACCAGGCACGACATGGTGATTGAAAATGCCAGAGCAATATCCAACAACCAGGCCGGCATCGGCATAATCAAAATTACCAGCATTAAGATTATGGCCAGCGCAAAGAAGATATCTCCACGCTTGGTGGAGCCTATCAGCATGTCCTTGAAGGACTTCTTAAATAAATTTGAACTCGGTGCTGCCATAGCCTAATCTTTATCCCAGTGTTGCAGGGGGAACATCATAGCCCTCTTCCTGATATTGTTTTAATTTATTTCTCAATGTGCGAATCGAAATACCTAAAATATTGGCCGCCGTGGTGCGATTGCCCAAAGTATGTTTTAGGGTGTCTATAATCAATCTTCTTTCCATGCCGGCAACAGTTTGCCCCACTGCCGGGGCCTCTCCTGTCTCCTCGCGATGAGCGCTCTCGGGCAAAACAACCTCAACCTCATCCCCGGTGGACATCAAAACCGAGCGATGCATCGTGTTTTCCAATTCCCTCACATTGCCAGGCCAATCATAGGACATCAAAGCCTTTTCAGAAGCCGCAGATAAGTCTTTCATCGGTAAATCATTTAGTTCCGAATACTTCTTGATAAAATGCTTGGCCAAAACGATGATATCTCCCGGACGGTCTTTTAGATCCGGAATATGCAAGCTTATCACGTTTAAGCGGTAGTATAAATCTTGGCGAAACGTCCCCTCCTTGACCGCGGCTTCCAAATCTCGGTTGGAGGTAGCAATAATCCTTGTGTTTACTTTTATCGGCGCTTTACCACCAATTCTATCAATTTCTTTTTCCTGAATGGCTCTCAGCAATTTCGCCTGGATACCAATATCCATTTCAGATATTTCATCTAAAAGAAGGGTACCCTCCGAGGCTTCCTCAAATTTACCGATACGTCTGGCAACTGCCCCCGTAAATGCTCCTTTTTCATAGCCGAAAAGCTCTGATTCCAACAAAGTTTCCGGTATTGCCGCGCAGTTGACCGCTACAAATTTTTTATTGGCGCGTTTAGAATTATCATGAATAAATCTTGAAAATATTTCTTTACCTGTTCCTGATGAACCGGTGAGCAAAACACTGGCCTCCGAAGGAGCTATCTGCTTGGCTATTTTCAAGATATTTTCGGTCTTCTTATCACCATATATCAGAGCATGATTTTCTCTGGTGGCGGCGGCTAAAACCGCCCCTATCAATTCCGGGTCTGGAGGCAGAGGGATATACTCCTTGGCCCCGGCTTTTATGGCTTTGACCGCCAATGAGGTGTCGTTGGCAACGCCACAGGCTACCACCAAAACATTGATGCGCTCTTTCTCTAATGAAGATATGAACTTGTATATGTCTAATTTGACATCTATCATCACCAGCTCTACGGTTTTGCCGCCGCGCAAAATCTCCAGCGCTTTCTCAACCGTATCTGCCAAAGAAACCTGGCCACCTTGAGCTATGGCAATCTTACTTGCTGCTCCGATCTGGCCTTCTAAGGTGCCGACAATCAATATCTCCATATCTTCGCCTTACTCTATTTATTGTTCGACTTTACAATCTCTGTCATGGTGATACCCAATTTGTCATCTACCACAACAACTTCTCCTCTGGCCACTAAATTATTATTTACGTAAATATCTATGGCCTCGCCGACCTTACGGTCAAGCTCAATGATGGCGCCCTTGTTAAGCTTCATCAGCTGGCTTACCGTCATGTGAGTCTTGCCCAAAATGGCAGATACCTTGACCGGAATATTGTATACGGCTTCTAGGTCACTCGTTGAGGTTGGAATATCAAAATCTTCCGCTCCATTATCCTTTCTTAAAATCGGCTCGTCATCCAGATTTTTACTCTCTTCCATTTCATCTAGTTTTAAGTTGTTGTCCATTGTCCCTCTCTTCTTACTGAGTTAATAAATTGTCCACTTTTCCCAAAATTTCTTCGGTGTTCCTTTCCACCCCGCCGTTTCTCCACTCTACCCGGCAATCACTCAAGGATAAATTAATGTCCTTATGAACAGAAATCTTGCCTTCAAAATCATTTTTCTCTGCCAATTTTGACAGTTGTGGCGCTATCTCTGCCGCCATATCGGGATGAAAACTAAATGATAAGTTTTTCTCCCCTCTGAACTTGGAAAAATTGTCGCTCAAAAATGCTTCTACTTCTTCTTTGGCAACACCTGCCTCCAAATTCGGCAATAATTTTCTAACTAATTCCACCGCAAATTTTAGGGCCGAAGCTTCCGCCTCTTTTTTGTTTTCACTCTCCCCGCTTAGCAGCGCTACCAACCGATTGTTTATCTCATCTAAGGCTGTTTGCTCTGCCTTTTGAATATCTGTTGCGGCCGCACCAAAGCCTCTTTCATATCCTTTTTCCTCAGCCGATTTTACGGCGGCATCAAGCTCTGCTTGCGAATAGCTCGGCTCTTGAGGTTTTATGGGGGCTTCTTCCTCTTGTTTGGAAATTTCTTCCGCTTTTTCCTCCTCATTCTCCGGCTCTTTAGTTTCTTGCGATTCTTGAATTTGCGCTTCCGGCTCGGCTAGGCTTTCTTCCGTTTCTTCTTTGACATCAAGAGGTTCTGCAACACATTCCTCATCGTTGCAGGAAATGACAAAGTTATCAAACATAAATTTCTGATACTGAGCCACTAATTCTTTCCTCTACTAGTAAATAAGCTCATCGCTGTCCTTGCCTTCGCTTACGACAATCTCTCCGGCATTGGCAAGGTCTTTGGCCGAAGTAACAATGTATTGCTGAGCTTCTTCAACATCACGCAGGCGGACCGGCCCCATTGCATCCATATCTTCTTTGATAATCTTACCGGCACGTGAGGACATGTTGTTGAAGAACAGCTCCTTAATCGTTTCAGATGCGCCCTTCAAGGCAATTGCAAGCTTGTCCTTATCAATATTGCGCAGCAATACCTGGATACCTTGATTATCAATTCTGACAAGGTCTTCAAACGTAAACATCAAAGACTTGACGCGCTCGGCGCTCTCACGGTTGCGCTCTTCCAACGCCTCCATAAAACGAGCCTCCGTATTGCGATCCAACGAGTTGAAAATATCGGCTATCAGCTCGTGAGAATCGCGACGTGTAGATTTCGACAAGTTGCTCATAAATTCTTTGCGCAAGGTCTTCTCTAATCCATCCAGGACCTCTTTTTGAACCGAATCCATCCTCAACATGCGCATGACAATTTCCATTGCAAAATTCTCAGGAAACAGCGCAATAACTTTGGCCGCGTGCTCTGCTTTAATCTTAGATAAGATAACGGCAATTGTCTGTGGATATTCGTTCTTCAAATAATTAGCCAAAACATGCTCGTTTACATTGCCTAACTTATCCCACATCGTACGGCCTGCCGGTCCCCTGATCTCTTCCATAATTACAGAAACTCGGTCTTTATCCAATGCTTTAGCCAACAACCTTTCCGTACTTTCATAAGTGCCTATCAGATTGCCGGTACTGGAAATTTTTTCGTTAAACTCAGCAACCAACTGCTCAACAACATTGGAATTTACTTTGCCCAAACTTGCCATGATAACGGATCATTCTTTTATCTCTTCATCATCCATCATTGCAAACAACGAGGCTGAGCGCTCCTCATCTAACGACAGCATCAATACAGCTGCTTTCTGTTGTCCGGAGAGGACATTGTAATCGTCTATAACATTTTGCTTCATTT
>CALXVX010000059.1 GCA_944392215.1 uncultured Alphaproteobacteria bacterium
GCCTCTTGAAACAGTTTGCCTCTTAATTGCTCCGTAAGAGGGAAGCCTTCCAGTCCGTTACAGTCTTGCTCATTTAAGTATCCCTCAATGAGACTTGGTGTGGTGCACAAACGATAGTCTATATCCGCTTGGTCTTTGAAAGGTTCATAAATAGCAAGTCCGGTCTGCTTGGTGTTTTGAAGCTCCTTGAACAAATCTTTTTCTGCCCCCGGAATTTTTGAAAAAGGTGTGTTTAATCCGGTTATAATTATTGTCGTGTGTCCTATTGTTCCTGTTCTTTCTAACTTTTGTACAAATTTTTCCAATTGTCCATATAGGCAGCTGACTTGTTCGGCAAAGGATTTTCTTTTTTCTTGAAGGCTGACACCTTGGTCTGTAGCGCTTGTCCACTTGGAAACAGGTTTTACGTTGCACAAGTTATCATAAATGAACAAATTTCCCGGCAAGTTTATTATTGTAATGTATGCGTTTTTTCCTTTATCCGTGGCTATATCTTGCGCTATTAGTTCTAAGTTTTTGAAAGCATTGTACGTTTCTAACTTTTGAGTCGAAAAATGTAGAGGTTGGATATTTCTTACAAACGCTGATGCGATTCCCAGCAGAGGGTCTATTCCTTTCACAAAACCTGTGCTTTCCAGCCATTCCGCTGCTAAAAGAGCAATTTTTTGCTCCTGATTGATGTCTAGATTATCAAAATTTATTGGAAGCCCCGTTCTGCTTATGCAACGATTTACAGAGAGACGGCTGTTGATACTGCAAAGCTCTATCCCCTCTCCTTCATATATGCGGATATTGTAATTATCTTTGATAAGTTCATCAAAAAAGTAATTATCTTTCAGGTATAATTTGCTATGACCAACATTTTTAAAATCCCAATAACTATTCATGATAACGTCTGATAGTAATAGTTGTTCCGGCGTAGCTTTGGTGGCCGGATTGAGGTTGTATACCATGTTTAAATATGGATTATTGTTATTTCTTACGTAAGCATATGGGTAGTATGTAAAGTTATTTTGTTGATAGAAACCAAGTAAGTTATTGGCTGCTTGCTGGATATCGGCGGTGTCTTTTTTCTCGTCAAAACTTGAGAGTTGGTAAAAAGATGGTGAATTTTGCAGGGCTATTAGCACGATGTTGTCTGCATGAAGATGGCTGTTCTCATCTCCTAAAGAGGCTTTGGTATCAAAAATTCTTGAGTGCGGATTGAAGTAGGCCTCGCTCATTAGGCCTCCCAAAATCAGTAGTATTGTGCCCAGAAGGTATGTTTGGGTGGATCTTTTGGCAAATGTGAGAAAAATGAGGACAATTAGCGTCAGCGCCAAAGCTAGTACTAAATGTGAGTAGTTACTGAGGATGTTTGATATTGTTCCTGTTTGAGGAAAGGAAAAATAAGTCAGTAAGATTGAGTGTGAGTCAAATAAGGCAAACTGTGCGAATATGGCTAACAGTAAAAATCCGCTTCCTAATCCGACAATAAGATTTTGTAGTGTTAAGGAAAAAGAAAATATAAATATCAAAACAAAGGAAAAAACAGCTATTGCTACATATATCCACATCGCTTCGGTGGCAAGGGTTTGGTTTACCGTGAATAAATTGTAACTCCCGGCCTCGGCAAAAAGAGTGAAATCTATACTGAGCAGAGCGGCCAAAAGTAGGCTTTTGACAAACAAGTCGACCAGGTACTCGTGCAGACGTCTTTTCCCTTTTTTCTTTTTTTTTCTTTTGTTGATTGGAAATCTTTTGTGCCGATGTTTGTCTTGGATCCCCCAAAATGATATCTTCCATGATTAAATCCGCCTTTATTGATCTTTACACTATAGATATGCAGTATATAAGCATAATTATTCTTATTTTTAAAGCAAAAATCCTCAGAGTTTGCATAACTTCTGAGGATTTTTTTGAAATCTTGCGATTTATTATCTGGAGTAGAACTCGATAACCTGGTTGGGTTCCATCTGAGATGCATATGGAACATCATCAAGTTTCGGTACATAGGTATATTTGGCAGTGAATTTCTTGCTGTCAACTTCCAGATAGCCGGGGAAATCACGATTGGTGGCTTCCATAGCAGCAACAGTGATTGCCAATTGTTTAGCTTTGTCTGTTGCTTCCAATACATCCCCTACTTTTACCATATAGGAAGGAATGTTTACTTTTTTGCCGTTAACGGTAACGTGACCGTGGTTTACAAATTGACGTGCGGCAAAAATGGTCGGTGCAAACTTGGCTTTGTATACCAAGTTGTCCAAACGAGACTCCAAAATACCAATCAGGTTTTCAGCAGCATCACCAGAGCGGCGGACGGCTTCTACATAGTATTTGTGAAATTGTTTTTCAGAAACGTTACCATAGTAGGTTTTTAATTTCTGTTTTGCATACAACTGAGTGCCATAGTCAGTTTGTTTTTTTCTTCTTTGACCATGTTGACCGGGGGCATATTCTCTCTTGGCTACAGAGCTATTCGGATTGCCCCAAATCGGGCCGTATTGGCGCTCTTTTTTCTTTTTTGCAGAAACGATACTTTTCATCTATATTTTCCTTATTTCTTGATTTCACTTATTGTCCCGGTAGTTTTGGCTTATGCTGCCAAACGAGGCGGTTGTTCCGTCTTCATTCCCGGAAGTGCTCGCAATTTATAACATTAATTGCGATAAATCAAGTGTTTTTTTGCACAATTTTGTGGATTTTTAAAATTCTAAAGGCTAAAATACAGCAGATTTTGGTGAAAGTGTTGAGCATATGTCCTATGAGCTAATGTTTCAAAATGCCGTCAAGCTCCATCAGGATGGGCAGCTTGATCAGGCAGAAAACCTTTACCGGCAAATCCTTGAAACCGTGCCGGAACAGCCGGACGTACTCAATTTGCTGGGCCTTATTGCTCAGGCCAAAGGAGCTCAAGACGAGGCTTGCCGCCTTTTTATGCAAGCCATCAGGGCTAAACCGACAGAGGCTTCGTTCTATTATAATTTGGCGTTTTCTTTTAAGTCGAACGGAAAGCCTAAAGAGGCTTTGGAAAACTTTCATAAGGTGACTGAACTGGCGCCTGAAATTAAGGAAGCTTATAACGAAATTGCCCTCCTGCTTCAACAAGAAGGAGATTTGGACGCTGCCAGAAGAAATTGGCAATATGCCATCTCGTTAGATGCATCTTTTGCCGAGGCAAAAGCTAATCTCTCCATGAGTTATCGGCAGGAAAATATTGTCAAAGCCGCGGAAGAACTTGTTCGGTTGGCACAAGAATTCCCCTCTGAGGCCCGAATTTTTTATTATCTTACTCAGCTTTATATTCAACGCAATCTATGGGAAAATGCTTGGCAAAGTGCCATCAAGGCTAAGGAATTGGCCCCGGCATCTGATGAAGTCAGGGTCCTTTTGGGGCAACTTTCTTGTCACGACAAACAATTTGAAAATGCCAAAATTTATTTTGCCAAGGCGGAGCTTCTTAATCCTTACAATATTGCGGCTCTGATGTCTTTGGCAGATATTTATAGTCGTGAGGGAAATTTTGAACAGGCAGAGCCAAGATACAAAAGAGTTCTGGAGTTAGAGCCCAAAAATTTTGAGGCTCACAACAATTATGCGGAAATGCTTCAGCGTCAGGGCCGTTTGAGTGAGGCTTTAGAGGAATACAGAGCCGCTGTGATTCTTAATCCGAAAGCTGCTGAGGTGAGTAATAACTTGGCCCTTATTTTACGTGACCAAAACGAATATGATGAGGCTTTAGGGCTTTTGTTTAACGCCCTCACCCATGCACCAAACATGGAAGAAATATCCATTAATCTTTCTGAAACACTTATCCTATTGGCCGGAAGAGACCTAAATAAAGCTCTTAAAATTGCGCAAAACTGGCTTAAGAATTTTTCGAAAAATATCTTTGCCCAACAAACTTATGCAGCCCTAAAAGGAGAAGACATTGGTAATAATAAAGTTTATAGTGAAAAGTTGTTTGACCATTTTGCTGATAATTATGAGCTGGTTATCAAGAATTTGGGCTATTCAGCTCCGGTGGCTATGGGAAGAATTGCAGGATCTCTTAAAGGTACCGTTGTGGATTTGGGGTGTGGTACGGGGCTTGTGGCGCAGATTCTTAAAAATGATGAAAATATCTTTATAGGGGTGGATATCAGCCAAAAAATGCTCGATGTTGCTGCTAAGAAAAATCTCTATCAATCCTTGGTTAAGTCAGATATTGTTGATTATTTGCAAAAAAATCAGAATTTTGATTGGGCGGTGATGGGAGATGTTTTGGGCTACATCGGCGATATTTCTCAAATAATAAATTTATTAAAAAACAAAAAAATATTGCTCTCTATTGAAGCTTTAGATGAAGATAAAAACTACCAAATAATGCCTTCCGGACGCTATAAACATAATCCAAATTATGTCGAAAAACTCTTGAGAGATAACGGATTTGAGTGTATAACTAAAGAAGAAACAATTCTGCGTTATGAAAACGGTGAACCGGTGAAAGGCTTTATCTTTATGGGAGAATAAAAATGGCTGACCAACTTATCGATATTTATGACAGTGATATGAATTTGCTGGGAACAGCCATGAAGTCGCAAGCCTATGGTGAAGGACTGTGGCACAAAAATGTCCATGTTTGGGCATTAGATGGGGATGATGTTTGGTTTCAGTTGCGTTCTCAAAATAAGCCCTACTATCCTTCTCTTTTGGATGCTACCATCACCGGAAGTATTGAAACCGGAGAAACACCTAAACAAACAGCAATAAGAGAATTTGAAGAGAAACTCGGCCTCTTGGTTTCTGAAGCGGAATTTGAAAAATTGTTTACTTATAAATTTGTTGAAGATGCCACCGGCTTTTTAATCAGAGCATTTTGCCCAATCTATGTTATCAGAAAAAAGTTGGATGCTAAAGCTGTTGTCTTTAATCCTGATGAAGTTGAGGCCCTTTTTAAGGCAAAACTCGATGATTTGATTGATCTCTTTGCCGGTGATGTTAAAAACATTATATTGGTCGGCTATTCCAAAGATTCAAAAGCTCTGCAAAAACGTAAAGTTTCAGCTTCTGATTTTGCACCATACGGCGAGAATTACTATCTAAAGGTATTTACAACTATAGACAGGATGCGTGAATGATGTTTTCCATATGGAAACTAAATTATGCTCTATTGTTTTATTTTCCCCGCTTTTTAATTAAAGCGGGGTTTTAATTTGTCCAAATCTTTTTATTTAGTGTTGACATTCTCCTAAAGACGTACTACCATAGAATATATTGGTTCGTTCGGAGGATGAGATGTTGAGAAAGCT
>CALXVX010000060.1 GCA_944392215.1 uncultured Alphaproteobacteria bacterium
AGAACCTTCGGTAACCACCAGACGCATTAACTTGCGCATAGCTTTTGAGGTGTTAAACGAAATAACCCGATGTCCCTCTTTTCCCTTGGCGCTGCCTTTGATGAGCGAGGGGCTGTGATAAATGCCGCCGTTGATCACGGCAGAATATCCGGTAATAACGTGCAAAGGCGAAACCGCAATACCATATCCATAAGCAACGGTGGCAATGGTGCCTTCACCCCAACGCTTGGGAACCAGAGGATATCCACGCTCGGCCACCTCGATGTCTAAAGGCTCAAAGAAGCCGATTTTTTCCAAGAAATTGCGTTGTTCACTGCCGCCGACTTTCAAAGCCATTTGCGCCGAGCCGATATTTGAGGAATAAACCAAAATCTCAGGCACCGAGAGCCAACGATTTTCACCGTGATAATCTTTGATGACGTTATATTTGAGCTTAAGAGGTTGAGTGGCATCAAAACTATCAGTTACTTTAACTTTTCCGCTTTCCAAAGACATGGCGGTGTTAAAAATTTTAAGCACGGAGCCGGGCTCATAAACGCCTTTGGTTGCCATGTTAAACAAGGCGCGTTCATCTTTAACCTTGTTGGTGTTGGGGTCAAAGTCAGGCAGAGAAACCATAGAGATAATCTCAGAAGTATTAACATCCATCAAGATGGCGGCGGCTCCCTTAGCGTGGAATTTATCCATTCCTTCTTTTAAGAGCATGCGGATTGTGTCTTGGATGCCGACATCAATGGAGAGCTGCAATGGAATATCAGACTGGGTCAAACGCTCATCCATGGCTTTTTCGATTCCGGATATTCCTTCATTGTCGATATTGGTGGAGCCGATGATATGAGCCAACAGATTTTTGTGCGGATAGACGCGTTTTTCGCCGTTTTCAAACTCAAGCCCCGGAATACCGAGATAATTAATCTGGTATTGCTGAGAAGGAGTAAGATTGCGTTTAAGGTAGACAAAGCTTCCCTTTTGCTTGAGCTTTTTTAAGGTCTGCTCAAAGTCCAAATCAGGCAGAGCCATAGCCAGTTCATGAGCAGCTTTTTCCGGGTTTAGGACCTTGCGAGGATTAGCATAGAGATTAACTGTAGGCAAAGAGGTTGCAATAATGGAGCCGTTACGGTCGATGATATCTGCTCTGCGAATCGGGTTTTGAGCAAAAGTCACTTTATGGTTTTCTTCATCAGATTGAAGATTGGGGATGACGCAGACATCAAAAAGTCTCAAGGCAATGGTGAGATAGACGGCGCTAAAACCCAAGACAGCAAAGACAACACGGCTTTTACAAGTAGACAACGGGTCTTTCTCGGTTGAAAGACTGCTGTTAAAAGACATCGTCCTATCTACTTTAATCTCCTCGCCGGGAAGATAGAAATCTTCCTTGCTTTTTCTGGAAAAATACTTTCCGAACATTCTTTGCTTCTGCCCATACTTGCGTTAACTATCTCTGAGCGTTTGTAAGTCTTTTCAAGCCCTTATTTTGCTCAGCATAATTAGAAATATTTTTTCTGGCGGCGACTTTGCGCGATTCGCCGTCTTCATGAGAAAATGGTAACGCAGAATAGTTAATAATTTGTTCAGCTTGGACCGGATTCAGAGAAATATGTTTAGAAACCAACTTTCGCAATCTGGAGGGGTTGTTGAGGTGAGACCACTCAGCCTTCAAAACATGGATAGATTTGATGTCGTCTTGAATATTATGATTGATGGAATCAAGCTCATTTTCAAGCTCCTGAACCATGTTTTTCATGACCAGGGAACTAAACCCGATAAGGCAGGGCAAGGCAATCCACAAGGCCAGAGTTGCTAATTTGGTGCTGTTCATATCTTAAAACTCCTTCTGGAAGTTAGTGTTTTTGATGGCATATCTAAGCTTTGCCGAACGAGAACGAGCATTGAGCAGCAACTCCTCTTCTGAAGGAGTAATGGCCTTTGAGCATTCGGCAAAAATATGGTCGTCATGAGTTTCGATTTGTGCCCGATAACGCGAAACGTGACGCGCTTTAGGTGTGTTTTCCTTAAAAAATGTCTTAACAATACGGTCTTCCAAAGAATGGAAGTCCACAACCACCAGCCTGCCGCCGGCAATAAGGCGAGAGGTAGCGGCTTCAAGGCCGAGGCGGAGCTCGCCCAACTCATCATTGACGGCAATCCTGAGAGCCTGAAAGGTTCTGGTGGCCGGATCAATACCACCGGGGGTACGACGGACAACGGTATAGATGATGTCTGCCAGCTCTTTGGTGGTGGAGATGGGGGCTTTTTTTCTAGCCTCAACGATTTTGCGGGCAATTTGGCGAGATTTTCTCTCTTCACCGTAGTTAAAGATAAGGTTGGCCAAATCTTCTTCCAAGAGAGAATTAACCAAGTCAGCCGCAGTTGTGCCGCTTTGAGACATCCGCATATCCAAGGCGGCATTTTTGGCAAAAGAGAAACCGCGCTGAGCTTCATCCAACTGCATGGAGGAAACGCCGATATCAAAAACGGCACCGTCAACAGCCTCGGGAACAAGTTGGGCAAATTGGCCAAAGCAGCCTTGGCGGAATTCAAAACGGTTAGGATAAAGTTGAGCAATTTCCTGCGCACGCGGGCAAACAGAAGGGTCGCGGTCAAGGGCGATAACCTTGCAGTTAGCCGCGTTGAGAATGGCCTCACTATAGCCACCGTTGCCGAAAGTGGCATCGACATAGGTCTTTCCATCTCGAGGGGATAAGACTTTCAAAACCTCAGGCAACATAACCGGAAAATGTTTTTTATAGTTAGGATTCACGGCAGGCCTCCTTGAGCGAGGGGCGAACTTTGAGTACTTGTTCGCGAATCCTTTTTTCCTCTTTTTCCCAGTTTTCAGGGTTCCAAATTTGGAACTTGCGGCCTTTGCCGACAAATACGGCGCTGTCAGTAATTTGAGCGTGCTTTAAGAGCTTTTCTGAGAGCATAACTCTTCCCGTGGAATCGAAAGGATAGCGCTTGGCATCGCCAAAGACCAAGTTGGTGAGGTCATCCTGAGTGGCGGAGAAGAAATCAAGAGAATCTTCCATTTGGGTGGCGAGCTTGTCGAGCAAGTCTTCCAAGCAGCCCTCAATGCAAGGGGAGGAAAGGCTGCGATAGCACACAATCTCGGAGCCGGTTTCTTTAACAATGGCGCGGTAATCGGCGGGCAGGGAGACGCGGCCTTTGGCGTCTACCTTGTTCAAAACAGTATCCATAAACAGAAACGTTTTGCGCACTTTTTTGGGCTCCTGGTTAAAAACTCATCATGTTTATGGTATAACATGGGAAAACATGGGAATCAATGGGAATTTTTAGTAATTTATTAACTGTTCTATGTTTGTTCTATAAAAATATATATTTATAAGGCGCAAGCTGGCGCAAACCCTGGCCCAAGCAAAAAATAAAAAAATGGGGATATTTTTTAATAAAAAAAGCTCCCGAAAATCGGGAGCTCCAAAACGTCTGTTTTGATTAGATGAAGTTGCCGTTCTCATCGCACTCTTTGTAGGTAGCGAAGAACTCGTCACGAGCGATACCGTAGATGTCATCCAAGTCGGAGACATTCACCATACCGCCGCGGGCGATAAACTGTTCCTCACCCCACGAGCAGACGAACGAAGTGTCCTCTTCAAGCTCCAGGAACTTCTGAACGCCGCCAGTCGGTTTGTACCAACCCTCGCCGAGTTCGGGAGCGGGCTCGTATTTCTTCGGGAACTTGGCCGCCGGAATGACATAAGTCTCGCCGCCGGGATTGGTTGCAATCCAGTCGCCTGCGTTTGCCGTGTTGGTCGTCTCCTTGGTGCCGTCGGCAAGTACCGTTTCGATAACTTCACCTTCGGAAGCGGGGCGAGCCTGGATACGGGCAAACTTGGCATAGGTCTTCACAGCAGCGCCGTTAGCAATCAGGTTCTCAACGAAATTCTTCATCTCTACTTTGTTCATCGTTTTCATAGCTTAAAAAATTTTAAATTAAATGGTTATTGTTTTGTTTTTTTATGGATTTTTATATTTTTGCATCAATACAAAGAACTCATAAAATTACAGCGGCAACAACCACTTAAATTTCTATGAAAACTCTTTATAATAATGCAATAAAATGCTTAATGAACAACTTCAGAATACCATAATTTAAGGTGAGAGTCAACACAGCCTGACAGACACCAGACAAAAACAGCGTTTTTTGTATGGGAGAGGCAAAAATGGCTTGCAATCTTTGGGCAAAATGCTATGCTCTTCAACCAAGGCAGCCGGATAGCTGCGCTGTGGTTTTATCCGCAGTGAGGAAAGTCCGGGCATCAGGGGAACATGGTACCAGATAACGTCTGGCTGGAGAGATCCAAGGGAAAGTGCCGCAGAAAATATACCGCCAAAGTTTTATCTTCGGTAAGGGTGAAAAGGTGGGGCAAGAGCCCACCGCAGAGCTGGTAACAGCTCTGGCATGGAAAACCCTGCCTGATGCAAGACCAAGTTAGGAGAGTGCAAGTGCCAAGCATTTTTTGCTTTGCAAACTGTGCTATAAAGGGACGTTCTCCTCCCGCTCCAGAGGTGGGTCGCAACGAGCTGTTTAGTGATAATCAGCCCAGATGAATAGCTATCTCCCTGCTTGCAGGGAACAGAACCCGGCTTATAGGCTGCCTTTTTTATCCTAACATAAATATCAACGTGACACATAAAATACTTGTCAAATCTATAATTTGCGCTAATCTGAAGTGCAGATTAAAAAGAGGAGTATTTATGAAACAACAGCATACTTTGGCAAAAGAAATAAAGATTGAAGGCATCGGCTTGCACTCCGGTTGCAATTCAACACTTGTTTTGCACCCGGCAGAGGCGGAAAGCGGTATTGTCTTTAGGCGCAGTGATATCGCTGCAAAACCGCAAATTAGGGCCCTTTATTCCAATGTTGTAGATACCAGAAACTGCACTTGTTTGGGTGACAAAGAAGGCAACATAGTCTCCACCATAGAGCACTTGATGGCGGCCTTAAATGTCTGCGGCATTGATAATGCTTTGATAGATGTTAACAATGCAGAGCTCCCGATTATGGATGGCTCGGCACTACCTTTTTATGAGGCTTTGCAAAAAGCAGGCACAGTTGCCCAAAATGCGCCTAAAAAAGTTTTGAAAGTGCTAAAGTCTGTGAGTTTTGAAGATGACAAAGGAGCCAAAGTAGAACTGTTGCCCTCAGATGAGTTCAAGGTTTCTTTTGAGATTGAGTTTCCTTCAAAAATTGTCGGACACCAGGAGTTTTCAGGCAAAGTCGGTGAGGATGTCTTTGCCTCTCAAATTGCGCCATGCCGCACGTTTTGTGAGAAATATCAGGTAGACTACCTCAAATCCATAGGGCTAATCAAAGGCGGCAGTCTGGAAAATGCCGTTGTCTTAGATGGTGAGAGTATCCTAAACCCCGGCGGTTTCCGTCTTGAGAATGAATGTGTCAATCATAAGGTGATAGACGCCATCGGCGATATGTATACGTCGGGTTTTGCTTTGCAAGGAGAGTTAAGAGCCTCAAAAAGCGGCCACTACCACAATAACATGATTTTGCAAAAACTGTTTGCCGATTCGGCTAATTATGAAATTATTTAAGGGATAAAAGATGAAAAAACTTGCTTGGCTTTTTTGTTGTTTTTTGGCAATCACTGCTTGTTCCACCACCCCGGAGGCAGAAGAACAGCTCTCGGCAGAGAGACTGTATAACCGCGGCTATAAGGAGTTAAACAAGACTCAATATGCAAAGGCCGCTTTGAGCTTTGAAAAAGTTGAGCTTGAGCATCCTTATTCCAAATGGGCCACAAAGGCCAAGCTGATGGGGGCTTATGCTTATTACAAAGACCAGAAATACGATGATGCGATTTTAAGTCTGGACAGATTCATCAAATATCACCCCGGCAACAAGGATATTGCCTATGCCTATTACATGAAAGGTCTTTGCTATTATGAGCAAATAGTCGGCATTGAAAAAGACCAAGGTATAACCCGCCAGGCTTTAGATGCGTTTAACCAGGTTATCATCCGTTTCCCGGATACGGACTATGCCAAGGACGCCAGGTTAAAAATAGACTTGATTAATGATCATTTGGCCGGCCAGGAAATGGAAGTCGGACGTTTTTATTTGCGCCAAAAAAATTACCTTTCGGCCTTAAACAGGTTTTCGGTAGTTGTCAACCACTACCAAACCACTGGCCATATCGAGGAGGCCCTATATCGCCAAGCTGAAATTTATAAGATTTTGGGGCTGAACAAAGAGTATGAAGATGCGCTGAAAGTTTTGGGCCACAACTATCCCAACAGCAAATGGTATAAACGCGCACAAGAACTTTAAGGACAAGAACAGAAAATGCTCCGCTCATTATACATTCGCAATGTTGTGCTGATAGACAAGCTGGACTTGGACTTTGGCGGCGGCTTGAGTGTCCTGACCGGAGAGACCGGTGCCGGCAAGTCTATTTTGCTTGATTCCTTGGGACTGGTTTTGGGCAACCGGGCAGAAACGGGGTTGATCAGGAGCGGAGAAGATAAACTGAGCGTTACCGCCATTTTTGATGGGCAGGAGGCCAACACCCCGCTGCAAAATCTTTTGGCTGAAAATGAGATTGAGGGCGGCAGTGAAATCATCATCAAAAGAACTCTGGACAGAAATGGCAAGGGCAAAATATTTATAAACGACCAACCAATAAGCGCAAGGTTGTTGAAAGAAATAGGCCCTTTGTTGGTGGAGATTCACGGCCAATTTGATAACCAAGGACTATTAAACCCGGCCAACCATCGCGATATTTTGGATGCCTATGGGCAATATCCGGAACTGTTAAATAAAGTGGCCGTGGCGTGGGAGGATTACCGCCGTGCCAAAGCCGAGCGAGCAAAGGCTGAAGAAGATTTGAGCAAAGCCAAAGAAGAAGAGGAAAACCTCCGCCACTGGGTCAAAGAATTAGAGCAAATATCGCCCCTAAAAGGGGAGGAGGCAGAGCTTGCCAACCGTCGCCAAGAGCTGATGCACGCAGAAAAGATATTAGAGAGCCTAAACTATGCCTACCAAGCCTTAAGCGGCAATAAGGATGTATCCTCAATGTTGCGGCAGGCCATGTCCGCGGTTGATAAGGCTAATCAATATGTCGGCGGCAAATATGATGATATTTATGCGGCGCTAGACAGCTCTTTGGTTGAAGTGGCCGATGCCTTGGAGAGGATAGAAAGCGCCTCTGCCGATATCAATCTCAACACCTCAGAGCAAGAGAACATAGACGAGCGCTTGTTTGCGCTCAAAGATTTGGCGCGCAAGCATGGTGTCGGGGTAGATGACCTGGCAGATACTTTGCAAGAGTTCAAAAATAAGCTTAACAGCATTGAGCTTGGCGAGGACCATATCAATAACTTGCGCCAAAAAGAGCAAGAAAGCAGGCTGAAGTATTTGGAAGAAGCCGGCCTTTTGCATGATGAGCGAATGAATGTTTCTCAAAAGCTTGATGCCAAGATTATGGAAGAGCTTCCGCCGCTTAAAATGGAAAAAGCAAGATTTGTCACCGTGCTTGAGAAACTGCCGGAGAGCAGCTGGTCAGAGCACGGAACCGATGGCGTTTCATTCACGGTTTCCACCAACCCGAACTCCCCGCAAGGTCCCTTGGGCAAGATAGCCTCAGGCGGAGAGCTGGCAAGATTTATGTTGGCCCTGAAAGTGAATTTGGCTCAGAGTTCAAAGGTTGGCACCATGATTTTTGATGAGGTTGATGCCGGTATCGGCGGAGCCACAGCGCAAGCGGTGGGAGAACGCCTAAGCCGCTTGGGGGCAGATGTCCAGGTTTTGGTTGTCACCCACTCTCCGCAGGTGGCAGCCCAAGGCCGTCAGCATTATAAAGTTGAAAAGAGCACTCAAGATAATATCACCACCACAAAGGTGTTTGAGTTAGACAACGCCGCCCGCAGGGAAGAAATCGCGCGCATGCTCTCAGGCGCCACCATCACCGGAGAGGCCAGAGCGGCAGCCGATGCCCTATTGAGCGCATAAATAAATTTTGATAGTGCAAAATAAAATTTTTGCGCTAATGTAAAAAGCAATTGTTTTTTTTAAGTTAAGGAAAAAGAAAATGAAAGTAAGAACTCGTTTTGCCCCGTCTCCCACCGGTTATATGCATATCGGCAATTTGCGGACGGCATTATATGAATATTTGATAGCCAAGGCCGCCGGCGGAGATTTCATTCTACGCATAGAAGATACTGACCAAAAACGTTATGTTGAAGGAGCAACCGAGATTATCTACAATACCTTAAAAACAGTAGGTATGAACTGGGACGAAGGCCCGGATATCGGCGGCAATTTTGGCCCTTATGTTCAATCGGAGCGCAAACCGATTTATGCTGAGTATGCTCACAAATTGGTAGAGCTCGGCGGCGCCCATTATTGCTTCTGCTCAAAATCTGAGGCTGATGAGGAAAAAAATGAGGAATTAAACATCAAGTTCAAAGATCCCTGCAAGCTGATTCCTCTAGAGGAGGCCAAAAAACGTGTGGCTGCCGGAGAACCTTATGTTATCCGTCAAAACATCAACAAAAAAGGCAAGTCCAAATACCACGATGAAGTCTATGGTGATATAGAGATAGACTATGATGAGTTAGACGAGGGCGTCTTGTTAAAATCAGACGGTTTCCCGACATATAACTTTGCCAATGTGGTTGATGACCATTTGATGGAAATCACTCACGTTGTTCGCGGCAACGAATACATTTCTTCTACCCCGAAGTATAATTTGATTTATGAGGACTTCGGCTGGGAGCATCCGCACTATGTTCATGTTCCCCCGGTCATGAAAGATGCGCAGCACAAGCTCTCCAAACGCAACGGCGATGCCTCTTTCCAAGACCTGGTTGCCAAAGGTTACTTGCCGGAAGCCATTATTAACTATATTGCTCTGCTTGGGTGGAACCCCGGTACGGAAGAAGAGATTTTTTCGCTAGATGACTTAAAAAAGATTTTCACAGTAGAGAGATTAAACCGCTCTCCGGCAATTTTTGACATCACCAAGCTGACATGGATGAACGGTTGCTATATCCGAGCCTTAAGCCCGGAGAAATTTCACGAGCTTGCAAACCGCTATTATCAGGAAATGCCCTCAGGCGTTGACAAAAAGGCTTTAAGCCGGGCTCTGCAGCCTCGTGTGGAAACGCTTGGCCAAATTGCCGAGCAGACGGATTTCATCCGCCAACTGCCGGAATATAGTCTGGATTTATACACCAACAAAAAAATGAAAACAGATGCCAATATTGCCAAAGAGGTTATGCCGGCAATTAAAGAGGTCTTGTCTGCTCAACAAGATTGGAGCAACGATGCTTTGTTTGAGAGCTTGAAAGCCTTAGCAGAAAAACTCGGGGTTAAAAACGGTCAGGTTTTATACCCGGCCCGCATTGCCCTAAGCGGCAAAGAGACTACGCCTGGCGGCGCCACCGAGCTGGCTGTTATCTTGGGCAAAGAAGAAAGCCTAAGAAGAATAGATACAGCCTTGGCAAAGTTATAAGGCTAAAGAGTTAAGCAAAGACCCTCTTCTATAAAAAAGGGGGTCTTTGTTTTGCTAAGGGATTGGGTGACAATTCCCTCTGATCTGTGCCACCATCTGGGTTTTGAAATTATAAATAAAGATGGAGTTCTCCTTTTGTTGTAAAATCCACTCACGATTATCAGGATCTTGACACAGGTTAAGAGCTGTTTCACGGCTTACAATCATGCCGGAGATAAAGCACTTCAAACCTCTGGCCGGTCTGAATGTTCCATTGCTTAGATAATATTGGTTTTTAATGGCGATGCCAACCAACTGGTTGAGCTGGTTTTTGATGATATCAATTCCCTCGTGAAAGCTCTTGATAATATTCCAATCAATTTTTCCGTTGGCATAAATTGCGCCATAAAGGGGTTCAGAAAATAATATCTCTCCTCTCATAATTTATAGATTATATTTAATTCGGGGAGAATAAAACACATTTTGAAAATTTTGTCAACAATGCCGAGAAAGGAAATTTTTAGTGCTTCTTTTCAGAGAAAAGCTCTTTAGCTTTATCAATGATAGAATCTTTTTGTGCCAGTTTGGAAAAAATGCGGGTTGGAGATGCCGGCATCGGGTCGGTTTTAGTGATTTCCAGATATCCGGGTTGCGGGCGGAATACAATATGTTTGAAAGCGTATAAAACAAAAATTCCGCTGAAAAACGAGAAAGCAAAAACAAAGACAATCGGCCCCCAAAGCTGCATGAAATAGGAGATGATAATCGGTCCGCTCATCATGCCGATACTTTGCAGTAAGATGAGCATTCCGCTGGCTTCCACCCGCTCATCATCGGTAATTTTATCATTGAGGTGAGAAATGCAGATAGGATAGATAACAAAAGTTCCGGCACCGAGCAAGAGTGCGC